>JACMJB010000157.1 GCA_014380815.1 Armatimonadota bacterium | reverse complement strand
CGGAGATGCATCCACCACGAGGCTGAGACGCTGCCCTTCCTCGTCCTCGAAATCGAGCGTGGTGCGACCATCCCGAAGCGCAACACCGCTGTGTGCGACACCGAGTTCCGCGAAGCGCCCGGCCCACCAGGAGAGGCTCTCCTCGCTCGTGACCCGCAGCCCGGTGCGAGCGATGCTGCGGCTGCCTCGCTCCTCGCGTCCCACGGGCCAGTCAAAGAAAGTGACATCGGTGCCCGGTGTGGCGTTGCCATCGGCGTAAAACAAGTGGTAGGCAGAGACATCGTCCTGGTTCACGGTCTTTTTTACCAGCCGCATCCCCAGCGTTTCTGTGTAAAACGCATGGTTCCCCGGTGCGTTCGCGGTCACCGCTGTCAAGTGATGAAAACCTGTAAGTTGCAGGAACATTGTGTTAAGCCCTCGATTCAGGAATCTTTGCTACAATAACTACACTCTCCCGGCGAAACCGTCCCATAAAATGGGAATAACGAGTCCGGCGATCTGGGAATGGGAAAAGGGCGAGAATGGGGAGCGAGCGAAACGAATGTCATCCACAGAGTCCGAAATCATCGAAACTGACCTTCCGTATATCACGACCTTTCACGGAATGGTGGTCGTGGAGGCAGGAAGCGAAGGGCAGGCGCGGGACCGTGCCGCGGAATGGGGCGTCAAGTACCTGACCGAAAACACGGTGGTTCCCGAGGACCAGCCGGTTCAGCCGATGCCGGATGGCACTCCGGGTCAATTCATCGTGCCGCTGGCGGGTACCCAGAGTTTTATCGGCCCATCACAGGAAGCAGTAAACGAGAAGACCGCCCGTCATATCGAGCTGGCGCGCCATACCGGTCCCTACCTGCACATCGAGATGGGCGAGTTCTTCATTCGCAGCGGAGCGCCGCGCCCCGGAGCGGATGCCTGACCGGCTTTCCCGATCCCCCTCTCGCCTCCCCCGTTGTACAGACTCTCCCCCTGCCCGCTTGCGGCAGAGGGGGCAGGGGCAGCCTCTAATCACGAGCTTTCATTGTTCAGTCTGTTGGGGTGTCAGTTGACACCATGCCCTCTGAACGGTTACAATCTCACCGTAACCGACACTTTTACGCCGCGCTGCTTGCCCACCTTGCGAGCGCGCGGCGTCTGTTTTTCCGCCCTGCTGATGATGGCCGGGTGCGAGCGTTTTTCTAACATACTCAGTACGAAGGGATCTCGAAGTTGGCAGTACATAATGTGACATTGATCCGGGGCGACGGCACCGGTCCGGAGTTGGTGGAGGCGACACGCCGTGTGTTGGAGGCATCACTGGAAGGCACCGGCTCGTCCTTCAACTGGGATGTGGTCGAGGCGGGCGTAGACATCATGGAGACGGCGGGGACACCGCTTCCTCCGAACGTTCTGGAGTCTATCCGCAAGAACAAGGTCGCGCTCAAGGGTCCGATCACGACCCCGATTGGAACGGGTTTCCGGTCCGTCAACGTCGCGCTGCGCAAGGAACTGGACCTGTTCGCCTGTGTCCGCCCCTGCAAGACCTATGAAGGGGTCCGCTCCCGTTACGAGGGCATTGATCTGGTTATTGTCCGTGAAAATACCGAGGACCTGTATGCGGGCGTCGAATTCGAGATCGGCAGCGCGGAGGCCAAGCAGATTATTGATATGGCACCTGGCAAGATCCGCCAGGATGCCGCCATCTCCATCAAACCGATCTCGCGCACGGGCAGCCACCGCATCATCAAGCACGCCTTCGAGTATGCCATCGCGAACGGTCGCAAAAAGGTGACCGCGGTCGCCAAGGCCAACATCATGAAGTACACCGATGGCCTTTTCTACGAGGTGGGCCGCGAGGTGGCGAAGGAGTACGAGGGCCGGGTCGAGTACGACGAGTGGCTGGTAGACGCGATGTGTATGCAGCTAGTCCAGAAGCCCGAAAACTACGATGTCCTGGTGATGGAAAATCTGTATGGCGATATTCTGTCCGACCTGTGCGCCGGACTGGTGGGGGGGCTGGGAGTCGCACCGGGCGCGAACATCGGCGAGGACACCGCGCTGTTCGAAGCGACCCATGGCTCCGCGCCCAAATACAAGAATCAGAACAAGGTCAACCCGACCGCGCTGATCTTGTCCGGCCTGCTGATGCTGCAGTACCTGAAAGAGGATGCCGCCGCTGCCAAGCTGGAAAAGGCCGTTTCGGACGTGATCGCTGAAGGCAAGGATGTCACCTACGACATGAAGCCCGTGCGCACCGACCCCACCGCTGTCGGCACCGCCGAAATGGCGGACGCTATCATCGCCAAGATGCGCGCGGCGTAGACGGCAGGGGAAAAAAACATCGTCTCCGGTCCCGCAGCCGTGGGACCGGAGACGATTAACGATACGGCGCGGTGCGTATCGAAAGGGAATATCGCGGGATCGGATTCGAGGGTTTTCAATCCTCGCAATCCCCTATCTCTACCGCCCCCCATCGCTGTTGGCGGGCGCGGACGTTCCCCCAAGCATTGCGGTACGTTCGGACCGGCGCTGCCTTCGTGACCAGGCGGCATCGTGCTGGTTTGGCGGCACGACCGGGACACGAAGGCAGACGCTCTGTGTCGGCAGCACTTCGCCCCAGTCCCGAATGATCCGTTGGTACGCCTCTCCGACCGGGCGGATGTTGCGGTCCAGATCGTACAGGCCGAGTGGATTCACCGTGCCGTTCTGCTCGCGCAGGGCGGTGTCCCAGTCCACCTGATCGGTCAGACTGTACCAGGTAAAGCCGACCACGGGAATGCCATCGTTCCGCACCCGCAGAACGTTCGACCACTGCTTCCACAGCCAGTACACCGCCTCGTCGCCCTGCGGTCCTTGTGCCAGATTGGTCTCGGTGTGCATGACGGGCAGACGGTAGCGGTCGTAATACTGCCAGGTAATGCCATCGTAGCCAAACACCTCACCGGATGCCCGTGTCGAACCGTCGGGAGAAACCCGGTGTTCGTTGGTGACATAGTAGTCATTGCCCATGATGCAGTGGTGTTTGAGATTCGTATCCACGAAAAAGTGGTATTCCTCCCGCGTCATGCCGTTGTCGCGCAGGTACTCGTACATTTCGGAATCTACCCGGCGGCCAAAATTGAGGTCCAGTGACAAGAAGCGTCGGGCATTCAGGATCTCCGCCGGTCCGATCGCCTGCGGGTTTTCCGCATGGAAATACTCCGATGACTCACTCTGGATGAAGATCGCATCGGGCCGGACGGCAAGGATCGCGCGCATCGCCAGCACGTTGGCCTTGACCAGATGCTTGAGCGCGGTCACAAATGCCTGGTCGCTCGATAGCTGCTCGTTCCACCACCCATAGCTCGCGGAGAACATCGCGCAGATATACATCTCATTGACGGGCGTATAGAGCTGCACCCAGGGAAAGCGCTCCGCGAACGCCCGCGCATAATCCGCGAATCGGTCGGGGAATTCGGGGTTCTGGAAGTTGCCGATCCAGTCCGGCACCCCGAAATGGCACAGGTCGGTGATCGTAATGATGTCGCGCTTGCGCAGTTCGTGGTAGGTCTCGTCGGCGAAAGACCAGTCGTATTGACCAGGACCGGTCCAGGTGCGATGGATCGGTGGTCCGTAGCGCAGAAAGGAGATCCCCATCTCCTGCACCCGGTCGAAATCGGTGCGCCAGTACCGATAGTGGCGGCAGGATTCCATTTCGTCAATGCGGGTGCGCCCGCCGTGGATGGTCGGGTAACTGTTCTCAATCCCGGTCGCGAACAGAAAATAGGGCATCATGGGTCTTCATTGTCCTTCGGCTCTCTCTTACCCGTTTCTCTCGCTCCGTCGGTCCCTCAGCGCAGAGCGTAGAGGTACAATAGCGGCATGACAGACACTGCCTCGCACGTGACCTCGTCCCCCCGCCGCGCCAACCCCCTGTTTCCCGGCTGGTACGCCGACCCGGAGATCCACTGCTTCGCGGGGCGCTACTATGTCTATCCGACCACCTCACAGGCCTACCAGGAGCAGACGTTCTTCGAATGCTGGTCGTCGGTTGACCTGACCGACTGGCGTAGCGAAGGCGTTATCCTCGACTTCAAGGACATTCCCTGGTCCACGAACTTCGCGGCCTGGGCGCCATCGTGCGCGGAAAAGAACGGGAAGTATTATTTTTACTTCTCCGCCGGGGATGGCGCGGGGATCGGGGTGGCGGTATCGGATTCTCCCACTGGTCCGTTCCATGACGCCATCGGGCGACCGCTGGTCGGGAACTATCCGCACGGCGCGCAGCCCATTGATGCCCACTGCTTTCTGGACGATGACGGGCGGGCGTATCTGTATTTCGGCGGGCATGGTCGGTGCGTGGTTGCACCGCTGACCCCGACGCTGTGCGCTTTCAACCGGGATTTCCGCGATATTACCCCGTCACCGGACTATATCGAGGGACCGTTTATGATCAAGCGGCGCGGTCGTTATTACCTGATGTGGAGCGAGGGCGGCTGGACAGACCACACCTACCGCGCGGCCTACGGGGTGGCGGACAGCCCCTATGGCCCCTTCGAGTACGGCGGCAGGATCCTGGAAAATAATCCCGATGTCGCCCTTGCCGCCGGGCATCACTCGGTTCTGCGGCTGCCCGGCACCGATGACGACTGGGTGATTTGCTATCACCGCCGCCCGCTCGGAGAGACCGACCGCAACCACCGGGTCGTTTGCCTGGATCGTCTCCATTTTAAAGAAGACGGCACCATCGCGCCCGTCATCCTGACACACGCCGGGGTATCCGCTCACCCCGCGATCTGAACCCCCGGGCTGCGAGCGAGCCGCCGAGTCTCGCAGCGAATATCTGGGCGGCGGCACCGCTATCGCGCCGGGCCGCTACGCTGCCGCGAGGGTGTAGGCGGTTCGGCTGTCCATCGTCAGCGAAGCGGTCTGCTCGAACAGCGCCTGCTCACGCGCCGCGCCAATCAGGTCGAAGGTCGTCCGCCCCTGCGTCGGATACAGGGCGGTGGCGACATGAATCGTGATCTCCTCGCCGTGGCTGGCAAGCGCGGCGAGGAGCGTGTTCTCCAGACGCCCGGCGAGCGTTTCCGTCATGGCTTCACGGGTCTCCGGCAAAAAGACCAGAAAGCTGTTTTCCTCGAAACGGCCCACGAGGTCAATGCGCCGGAGCGCGCGCCGCGCGGCTGCCCCGCAGGACTCCCAGATCTGATCGCGGTGGTGACGCGCACTGACCGCAGGCCCCAGCGGAACTCCCCGCATCTCCACATACAGCAGGGCGGCAGGCTGGGCGGCGCGGGCGGCGCGGGAAAGCTCCTCGTCCACGCGGGCCAGCAGATGCTCGGTCGTGAACAGGCCGCTGACCGGGTCCATGATGGATGTCGCCGGCGCCCGGCCCCGGTCTGTCACGTCCGCCTCCCCGATCACGCGCCGCAGTTTTTTGGTCGAGTTCTTCAGGATATGCGACACGTAATTGCAGGAGATCCCCATCTTCCGGGCGATCTCGGTCTGGTTGAGATCCTTGTAGAAAAACTCGGACAGTACCCTCTGCTCCAACTCCTTGAGCTTTTCCACGGCATGTTCCAGAACGATCCGGTCCTCGATGGGAAGCTGCAGGGTAACGTGCTTATCCGAGCGGATCTTATCGGGGTCCACCAGGCCAGCCAGCACCTCTTCGCCGCTGTCCCCGCCGCCCCCGATCAGCGCCCCTACTTGAAACACCTGACGCGTCACCAGCATCTCCTCCACGGATTCCTCCGTCAGGTTCAGCGCGGCGGCGATCTCCGCCGTCGTCGCTGGTCGGCCTAGCTGCTGGGTCAGGGAGTCGGTCGTTCGGCTAATCTTGGTATGCAGTTCGTGGAGCCAGGCGGGTTCCTTGATGATCTTGCCACGGTCACGCAAAAAGTGGCGGATCGCCCCGGCGATAAAGTGGGTGGCGTAGGTGCTGAACTTGACCTTTTTCGACGGGTCGTAGTTTTCCAGCGCGGAAAGCAGCCCCAGAAAACCCTCCTGAACCAGATCCTCGAACGGCTCGCCGGTGTGAACGAAACGCCGCGCGATGGATTCCACCAGAGCGGTATGATGCCCGGCGATACGCGCCTTCAGATCGCCGAGCGCGGCGACTGCGGCGGGGGAGGCGGACATCCGCAGGGTGACCGTCTCCTCGGTCGCGGAGCGGGCCGCGGCTCCGCGAAGGGCAATGTACTCCCGCAGCCATCGGTCCAGACCACGGTCATCGCGCGCGCTGTGTCCGCGTGCATTGTCGCCGCGCCTCGCGGACTCGCCGCTCCCCGTAGGTCCCGCCGAGCGACCCCGCGCCCGGAAGGCTGTAGTTGCGGCTTGCGGGGCCTCTGTCTCCTGCTGCTGTAGTGTCGTCATACCCACTCGTTCCGATCTAATCGTGTCCTCGCACCGCGAAACCTAAAAAAGGAAGCGGCAAAGAATGACTGTCGCCGGGGGAATTATCGGTGTCGAGGGCCGACATCTGCATCGAATGCTGCCTTCCGGGTCGTGTCGAAACCCGATTCGGAGCCGCTGCTGATGCCATTTGAACAAAAAATGGTGTTTTTACCAGGGCTTATGGAAGCATAAAACAGGCGGTCTTCCCGCTGTCCTGCCCGCGACGGCTCTCCAGTGGAAGTCAGAGCCTGCCGAAAATAGCGATGAAGCAGCTCAGCACGCCCGCTCGTGCGGCTGCTTCGAGAAGCGTTAGAAGAGGTGGAACGTACCGCATGTTAAGCCCATTACTTCCGGATGATGATTTGGCGCCGCTAAACGGCGCAGGCAAAGGCGCAGGCGGCGCGGCAGTCAAGACGCCGTCCGCGGCCTCTGCTTCCAGCACTGATGACGCCCAGCTTCTGCGCGGCCTGCTGGAAGATGGGGTGACCGCCCCCGGCGGCTCTGTCGGCGCGCGCGGCGGGATCAACCGGATGGGGCTGGATCTAGAAGACCCACTCGGCAGCGACACGGTCGAAACGATCGCCCTGAACGACATCCACATTGACGATATCCTGCGCTCCGGTCTGCAGATGCGCGCGTCGGATGTCCACCTTTCCGTGGGGATTCCGCCGATGTTTCGGGTAGATGGCAAGTTGATCGCCTCGCGCTACGAGGTGGTGACGCCGCGCGATGCGCAGCGATTGGTATACGACATTTTAAGCTCGGAGAACATCGAGCGATTCGAGCGGACCAAAGAGCTGGACTTCTCCTACGGCGTTTCAGGCATCGGGCGCTTTCGCTTCAACGTGTATCGGCAGAAGGGGAATGTGGGCTGCGCGATGCGCGCGATTCCCGCCACGATTCCCTCGCTGGATCAGCTCCGGATGCCGTCCATTCTGCGCGACCTGACCCGCAAGCACTCCGGCATGATCCTGGTGACCGGGCCGACCGGGTCGGGCAAGTCCACGACCATCGCCTCGATGATTGATGTCATCAACAGTGAGCACGAAGTCCACATCATGACGATGGAGGACCCGATCGAGTACCTGCACAGTCACAAGGTCGCCATGGTAAACCAGCGCGAGATCGGGCAGGACACCGACGGGTTCCAGAACGCGATGCGCGCGGTCCTTCGTGAGGACCCCGACATCATTCTGGTCGGGGAGATGCGGGACAAGGAAACGATCGCCGCCGCGCTGACCCTCGCGGAGACCGGTCACCTGGTCTTTGGAACGCTGCACACTCGCAATGCCCCTCAGACCATTGACCGTGTCGTGGACGTTTTCCCGCCGGATCAGCAGGACCAGATCAAGGTCCAGCTTGCAAACTCTCTGGAGGCGGTCATCGCTCAGCAGCTTATGCCGATGCTCGGCGGCGGTCGCTGCGCTGCGATCGAGGTGATGGTGGCGACCTCGGCGATCCGCAACCTGATTCGCGAAGGCAAGACCTACCAGATCATGTCCTCCATCGAGACGGGGGCGCAGTATGGCATGCAGCCCATGGATAAGACCCTCGCGGACATGCAGAAGGCGGGCATGATCTCCTACGAAGATGCGATTCTGCGCGCCATTGACCGCGAAAACTTTCTCCGCCTCGTCAAAGGCAACTAACCCACTCAAGAACGGACCGATTCAGTCGGGTGAACCCTCACCCGCAGGAGCTAGAAAAAACCATGGCGACCTTTGTTTACGATGCCATTGACCCGGTGGGACGCTCGGTCAAGGGCCGCATCAGCGCAGATTCCGAGAACCTCGTTCTGTCCAAGCTACACGATCAGAAATTCCATGTGCTGTCCGTCTCAGAGCAGAAGGGCGGCAGTATTTCGTTCGGCAAAGACAAGGCGATGGGCGCGCCGAAGCTGCAGTCTCTGGTCGTGTTTTCGCGCCAGTTCGCGACGATGATTGATGCGGGTATCCCGGTCATGAAGTGCATGGATATTCTGGAGCAGCAGCTCAAGGATCTGCCCCTGAAAGCCGCGATCAATGCCGTTCGGAAAGACATCAAAGGCGGATCTTCGCTCGGCGATGCGCTTGCCAAGCACCCTCACTGCTTCTCGAAGCTGTATGTCAACATGATTCGGGCCGCCGAAATCGGCGGTATCCTCGACTCCATTCTGGATCGCCTGGCGGGCTTCCTGGAAAAAGAGATGGAGATCAAGCAGAAGATCAAATCGGCGATGATGTATCCCATCATCGTGCTCTGCTTCTCGCTCCTGATGGTCGTCGCGCTGTTCTACTTCGTGCTGCCGACCTTCAAGGAGATCTTCCTCTCGATGAATGTCGAGATGCCGCCTATGACCGCCGCCCTCTTTGCGATGTCGGACGCCCTGGTGAATTACTGGTACACGGTGCCGATCGTATCCGGAGCGGTCTTCTTCTCGTTCAAAAAGTACGGTGCCACCAGCGCGGGACGCATGAACCTCGACCGTCTCAAGCTAAAGTTCCCGATCATCGGCGATCTGGTGCTGAAAATGTCGGTGTCACGCTTCGCGCGCACCTTCGGAACACTTATCAGCGCGGGCGTCCCCATGATGCGGGCCATGGAGATTATCGGCGAGACGACCGGCAACGCCGTGATCGCCCACGCCATTGACGAAACCCGCGCGGCGATCCGCGACGGTCAGCGGCTGTCCGCGCCGCTTGCCGCATCGGGCCTATTCCCGCAGATGGTCACCCACATGATTGACATCGGCGAGGAGACAGGCCGTCTTTCCGAGATGCTGGTCAAGGTGTCGGATTTCTACGATCAGGAAGTGGATGCGGCTGTGAAGGGGCTGACCAGCATGATCGAACCTCTGCTGATCGTCTTCATGGGCGTGATTGTCGGTTTTATTGCCATCTCCATCATGGCCCCGATGTTCAAACTGGTATCGAGCATCAACAAGTAGTCCGTTAACACCCCCATCAAATGGTCCCGCGACGGAGGCGGCTGACAAGGATGGCGGAAACGGTGGGAAAATCCGGAGCAGGGGCGGCGCGAATGCGCCGCCCCTGTGCTTTGTAGGATGGCACCGGCAATTCCGCTGCGAACCGACCGCTCCTGGCATGGTTTCTGCAGACTTTGAAGTTCGTTCCGCGAACGCGACCACGGAAACCCAAATCAGGAGTCACACCCTTGCA
Source organism: Armatimonadota bacterium (assembly GCA_014380815.1). GTDB lineage: Bacteria > Armatimonadota > Armatimonadia > Armatimonadales > Armatimonadaceae > JACMJB01. The sequence continues at coordinate 1,733 of JACMJB010000157.1, read as the reverse complement.
GATTGTCTGTGCTTTGCTGCTTTTTGTCATCGGCGGCGCGATCGGAATGCGCGCTCCGGACTTCGATCAGGTGCTGCGCTGGTCCCCGGTGCTGATGCACCGGTCCCTGCTGACGCACTCCTTCTTTTTTCCGTTGCTGCTTTGCCTGAATCTGGTCGCGCCGAAGGTGGCCCGTACACTCGGCCTGGTCAGCCAGCAAGAAAGGCAAGAGTTTGCCAGGGACGCCCCGGCACGCTGGTTTATCATGGGAATCAGCCTCGCAATCGCCGTTCATCTGTGCTTCGATCTGTTTCCGAGAAGCTGGGGTGGCTACGCGAGGATTCATGTGCCGCTTTACGGATGGACCACGCCGCTGCTGTCGCAGCTCTGGCTGCTGGCAAGTGCCTTCGTCTGCCTCCGGATCGCCTGCACCTTGATGCGGCGTATTGAAGAGTTCTTCCTCAGCTTCTTCGGGATTGTTGTCGCCTTCGCCGTAGCCGCCTCTGCGCAGCCGCATCTCGCATTCTTCGCGGTGATTCCGCTGACCGTCCTGGGATTTATCGCCTTTGTGCTCCCCGGTGGATCGCGACCCCGCTTTGCGCGAAAGGGCACGGCGGTGATAACGGACTGGCAGTAGAAAACCCCCAGCAAACCAGTCGCTGAGGGTCTACAAGTTTCGGTTCCTGTCTCAGTAGCTCGATGCTACCGTGCCACCTGGCGGTGGCGATACCATTTCCAGCCCTGATAGGCGATAAAGACGAGGGGGAACTTCCCCCAAACCCGCCGCATCGCGCCGCTTAGCAAAAGGCTGCCTAGAAATCGCAGCATGATTTTCATCCCTTCCCGCGTGATTCCCGACCCTTCGGGCATCACGGTGATCTTTCTGTGGTCTCCCAAAATCTCCCCATTTTACAGGGAGTTATTGCCCCAACGGAGGCCGGATTAAACTGGAAAGTCCGAAACGGCAGACGGATGCACTCAGCGCGGCGCCCCGGACTGATTGGCGCGCTGTTGCTGAGCCGTGATGCCGGCGGCGTGCTGCTTTGCGGCTGCCTCGATCTGTTCGGGTGTCTTGTCCCTTCCGGTCATGCCAGTATCTGTCTCGCGGCTGCCGCACCCGGCAGCTACGAGAAGGGTAGAGACGAGACCCGGTGCGGCAACAGCGACAGTCCGTGCCGCTATTCGTCGCGGTTTCATTTGAGTCGGTCTTCCTTTACTATGCTATTGTGATACTATTCCGCGACGTTGCGCTATCTGACGCTGAAGGTGGCCGCAGGCTGCGACCGGCCATCCGCGAACGTCCCGCTGGTACCCGCGGCGGTGGCTCGGTCCCCCGTAGCCACATGGTTTACCTGTCTGTTGGTCTCCATGGCGGCATTTTCTCCAGCAGAAACCGCGGTAGCCCGAAACCACTTGGCGTGACCATCCGCACTGCATTAAGCAAAAATGAATGTTGCCGAAAAAACTTAGTACGGTTGAGAAATGCAATACTGTGAATCCCCTACTTCAGCGGACCATGAAACGGCTGTTTCGTGGAGCGCTTATTGCAACACCTCCACTTACAGTAACGATTGGGGGCATGTTGTATGCCCCTTACCAAAATACGTTGAAAATAGAAACGGATGCACAGAACGGTGATCCCCAAGCTCAACGTCTTTTAGGCCATGCTTACGAAACTGGTGGCTTTCGTTCTTAGGGTGTGTTCGGTCAAAGGATTTATGACCCATGACATCTACTGGTTCAAGTATAATTAT
>JACMJB010000156.1 GCA_014380815.1 Armatimonadota bacterium | reverse complement strand
GCCATTCTTCTGGGGCGTGAGGCAAAGGTCCCGGTCGAGATCTATCATTTGAAGGCGACTGGTGCGCGGAACTGGTCCAAGATGCCGCAGGCGATCGAACGGATCAACCGGGCAAGAGCAGACGGGATTGATATCACTGCTGATATGTATCCTTACGTTGCCAGCGGGACCGGGCTGACCGTCCTGTTGCCGGACTGGGCATCGGAGGGCGGTCGTCTGTTTGAGAACCTGCGCGACCCTCTGACCCGTGCCAGGATCTACGAGGAGATGGTAGACCCCAGCCCCACTTTGCCGCCCTCAGACTCGGCCTACAACCCGAGCCGGGACCATGTGATGCCGGTCGGGCTAAAACGGGCCGAGAATCGGCAGTACATCGGGCAGCGTCTCCCCGAGATCGCCGCCCAGCGTGGGCAGGACTGGGCAAACGCCACCCTTGATCTGCTGGTGTCGGAAAATCAGCGCATCAGCACCCTCTATTTCTCCATGAGTGAGGCGAACCTGGCGCTTCAGCTTCAGCAGCCCTGGATCAAGATCAGCACCGATGCTGGCGGTATTGACCCGGTCGGACAGGAGAACCCGGTCCACCCACGGGCCTATGGAACGTATCCGCGCGTACTGGGTAAATACGTCCGCGACGAGGCGGTCCTGACGCTGGAAGAGGCGGTGCGCAAGATGAGCGGGGCGGTCGCGCTGCGGCTTGGCCTGGCCGAGCGTGGCCTGCTCCTGCCGGGACACTGGGCGGATGTGGTCCTGTTCGACCCTGAAACCATCGCGGACCGCGCGACATTTACCGATCCACACCAGCTTTCGACCGGAATCCGCGACGTTTGGGTGAACGGCAGCCGGGTGTTGCGGGACGGTCAGCACACGGGCGCAACGCCGGGCCGCGCGGTCTACGGGGCGGGGCGGCAGGGCCGATGAGCGTTCCTGCCCCCGTCCCGGCTCGTCTGACCTTTGAGGCCATCGCGTCGTATCTCGAAAAGCGGGACGTCTCGTTCTCCGTGATTGAAAAAGACAATGTTCCGATCCTGCGCATGTTGTGGGGCTTCGATATGGGCGATGCGATCGTGCTGATTAGCATCCACGATGATGCCTTCCTGATTCATGGCGGCGATGCCATTGGGGTGTTCAGCCGACTGGAGATCACCTGGGTCACGGAGAACCAGTACAACGACCGTCGCCAGGAGACCCTGGAGCTTCTGAACGCGCGAAACCGCGCCCGCGCCTTCAGCCGATCCCTGGACGAGGACGGGAACGTCTGGCTGGAGTATATCGGTCTGTATCCCACCTACTCCGAATTCCCCAAACATGTCTTTGACCTGCTGTTCGACGGCGTGATGCAGCACTTCGAGGACGATTACGCCACTCTCGAAGCCTTCGAGACGGAAACGGAATAACCGCGGAATAACCGCACGATAGCGGCGGAACCGTAATCAGAAGATGGGGCCGGAGCCGACATCGAGGCCCGTGCCGTACTGCCCGCCCGGTGTCTGCGCGAAGGTCGGAAGCGCCTTCAGCCGAAACGAAACGGTGAATCCCTTCTGCGTTCGGAAGCCGTAGGGCTGGTCCGTATAATTGAAAGTCAGCTCATAATCGTGAAAGGAGCGCGTCAGCGAGAAATTGGTGTTCTGGTAGCGCCGACTGATGCCATCATAGCTGGCATATGCGATAAAATTCACATCACGGCTAAACAGGGGCGTCTGCAGCGAGGCCGCGATCTGCGAAAAACGGCTCCGGTTCGGGTCGTAGCGGACGCTGGTATCCAGCGCGGGACCATTAAATGCGCGCACCCGGAACCGGTTTGTGGCATCGAGCAGCTTTCCCCGATTCCAGTCATACGACGCCGTGAAGCGTGTCTGAAAAACATCCGAGGCACGCAGCGCAAGCTGTGCGGAAAGGTTCTGCCAGGGGTTGCGCGGCGTTCCCGGTGTCAGATTGCTTTGCCCCGCCCGCTGCAGATCGTATCCGGTCAGAAGGGTCGCCTTGACACTGCCGCCCTCCAGCGAATAGTTCGCCCCCAGGTTGTTATTGGAGCCGGTCTGGTCGTAGCGAAAACCGAGGGGCTGTCCGCCGTACGGGCGCAGGTAGCCGTAGGTGAAGTTCAGGGAATCAATCGTGCTGAACCGCTGGGTCAGCTGCACCTGATTGGTCAGAACGTACTGGGCCGCGTCGCTGGTGTAGAGGGTCTGCCGAAAGCCCCCACTGGTCTGCAGGGAAAGCCTGCCGCCGGGCGAAAGCGAAAACGGGCGCGGCGTGGTGTTGAGATCGAAAAGGGCGCGGTTGGTCGCCACGCGCGCGTTGGGCGACCCATCCACGAACTGACCGAGTCCAACGGTGAACCGGGTCGGGACCGCGCGCAGGAACCCTCCGATGCGCTGACTGTCCGTGCTCAGCGAAACATCGGGCAGGCGCTCGGTCCCGCCAAAGTAGTTGTTGTTGACCGGCGCGGCATCGCCCACTCTTGTGGTGGAGCGGGAGAGAAAGTTTTTATTCGCCGCGAGCGACACATCGAAGATGCCCGCTTTACCGGTCGCCCGCAGGTCGCCCAGTTGTTCGGTGGTCAGGTTTCGTGAAAGCAGATTATTGCTTTCGTTATTCCTGCCATTGAGACGCAGTGTCACGTTGGACCCACCTCCCAGTGCCTGCGTTTGCTGGAGAGAGTAGGCAGTATTGTTGCTGGTGGAGTCGCTGCCGAATGAGTTGCTTCCCAGGTTCAGCGTCACGTTCGTGGTGCTTGGCCCCACGCTCCGGGTCGCGGTGATCGTCGAGATCTGGGTCTGAGACTCGGAGGAGACCGAGTTGTAGCTGTTGTTTTGAAAATCGGAGGTGATCCCGAGGCGCACCGTCCCGATCCGCTGCTGATGGTTGAGCCGACCGTTCAGGTTATTGACATTGCGTCCCTGATCTCGGAGGCTGTAGAGGATCAATGACCCCAGCGCGTCGCGTCCCAGTCTATAGGCCTGGTCTATGCCAAGGCCGATCCCTTTTTTCTCCATCAGGTCGAGGCGGACGATGCCTTCAGGAAGTCGCTGGCTGCCGGTGTACGCAAGCGCGGTCTTGAGAAAGAACCCCTCTTCATTATTGCGCCCCACCAGTGGAAGATAGCTGTAGGAGATGCGGTCCGTGATCGGGAGGGCGAGGTAACGGACCCGGAAGATCGGCTTATCATAGCGGTAAAATGTGGCATCGCGCAGCACGATCCGACGCCTGGGAATGACCGTCGCCTGCCGAAACCCGATCTTGTAATGCGGATTGGGGAAGTCGCAGGTCGTCAAGAAGCCGTCACGAGCCGTGGTAATGTCGCCTTCTCGTGTTACCTCCCGCCCGCTGATCCGCAGTGGCTCGACCAGGTTCGGTCCCAGCAGGGACGGTGGCACGATGGTGCGGCCCGCCACCGAACGAAACTCCTGTGTCCGAAGGTTCAGGGTGACCCCGTCCGCGTAGACGGTCTGGGTCCCGGTCTCCAGAACGACATTCGTCTCAAAGGTCGCGATCCGTGTCTCCGGGTCGTAGGTGGCGCGCTGACAGGTCACCCGGTAGCCGCGCCAGTCGAGCTGAACGTTGCCCTCGCCGATAACCCGCCCTTTTTCCGGACCGGAGTCCCCGGATCGCACCCGGTCCGCCACGATACGCAGCGTCTTTTGCGGGTCAAGAGTTGCGGCGGGCGGCACCGGCCCAACGGTCGCCGCTCCGGTCGGCTGATCAATGAGGACACCCCCGCCCTCCTCCGCAGGTGGGGGGGGAGCAGAGAGGGACGGCGCGGGTGCTGGC
>JACMJB010000155.1 GCA_014380815.1 Armatimonadota bacterium | reverse complement strand
AGGTGTCCGGAACCTGATCGCGCGGGGAGTCCTTTTCGATGCTCTGCAGGGCGGTGCGCCCCCGCAGACACGGCTCGCGGCGATCGCCGCGCTGGGCCGGATCAGCGCGGGGGGGAAAGAGCCTGCTGCCTTCAAAGAGCTGCTGCAGATGCTCAAGGACCCCGACACCGAGTCCGCGGAAAAGAAGACCCATCCGGTACGCGATTCGGCGGTGGCGACGGTCGCCAAAGTCGGGGCCGCCTATCCGGATCTGCTGGTCCCCGCCGCGAACGATCCCGACGCCAACATCAAGGCGCAATCTCAGGCCGCGCTCAAGGTGATCGGGGCGCCGCTCCAAACCGCCATGGCGGCCAAGCTCGGCGATAGTGGCCTGCGTGCCCCGCTCGGGGATATTCTGTCCACGATCGGCCCGCAAACCATACCCCTGATCGCACCGTACCTGAAGGCCCCTCTTCTCAAAGACGAGGACAGCGCCGCGAAAATACAGCTTATCGAGGTCATGGGGAAGTTCAAGACCGCGGAGGCGGCGACGGCGATCCTTCCCTTTGCGAAAGACACCGACCCGAATGTCCGTCGCTCCGTGGTCACCTCGCTTGCGAATATCGGGGATCCGGCGGGCGCGCCCGTGCTGATCGCCGCGCTGAAAAACATGGGCGCGGATGCCAGCGCTCGTGCCGCCGCTGCTGGCGCTCTGGGTGCGATAGCGACGCCGGAAGCCAATGCGGCGATGGGAACCGCCCTGACTGATTATGACCTTTCTGTCGCTTCTTCCGCTGGTGCTGGGCTGCGCCGCGCGGGAGACGCGGCTCAGACCGTGATTGCCCAGGCGCTTCTCAGCACCAATCCGTATGTTCGGACCCGTGCCGCCGAAGCGGCTGGCGGTCTGTCTGTCCCGGCTCTCGCCGAGCGCGCCCTGGCCTCGGACAAAGATCCCGATGTCCGGGTCGCCGCCGCCCGGTCAGTGGGGGACGTTCTCATCGCCCAGAAAAACGCCTCGCCCGCCGCACTTGCTCCGCTGCTCGAAGCGCTCTCTGACCCCAACGGATCGGTCGCGGACGCCGCCGCCGATCAGCTAGGCCGCATCGGCCTGCCCGCCGTCGCCCCGCTGACCACACGTCTGGCCAGCGGGAACGATACGGTGGCGTACTATGCCTCGCAGGCTCTGGGCGGGGTTGGTAAGCCCGCCGTGGACGGCCTTCTGATCCTCGCACAGCCGGGCAAGCCCGCCGCCCGCTGGGCAGCCATCACCCTGGGAGACATCGGCGACGCCCGCGCGACCCCGCAGCTTCGGGCGCTTGCCGCCTCGCCGGACGCCGATACCGCCTATGCCGCCACGGCGGCGCTTGCCAAGGTGCGTCCCGGCTAGCCCACCTGCCCCCTGGTGGGGGCGGGATCGCTACCGGCGGCGTCGCGCGGCGAAAGCAACAAGGCCAATGGCAAGAAACCCCAGAGTCCCGGGTTCGGGTGCCGCCGTGCCGGAACTGATCCCCGTGACGCGGATGTTGTCCAGACCATACATATGATCCGGGGAGCTGAAGGCCGAGTTGTCGTCCACCCATCGGAAAAACATGCTGGAGCCAGCCGAAACCAAGGTTGGGAAGAGAATCGAGGTATTGGCGGTACCAACCGAATTGAGTGCGGTGTTGGACAAAGTCAGGCCGGGTACGGGCGTCCAGTCCGACGCCGTCGTTCCATTGCTGAGGCTGTAGAAGAAACGAAAACCGGGCACGTCTTCCGCCGCGCTCGGGGTGGTCAACACCTCCAGATCGTAAGAAAAATTGATCCCAGAGAGTGTCGAAGCGGTGTTGTTGATTAGCTGGAGCGCCAGTACTTTACCGCCGACATTGGTCGGCGAGGAAACCAGGCTGCGATCCGTGCTGGTGGCGGTCGCACCGCCATTGCCCGCCACGGTGAGCACAGTCGGAGCCGAAGTCTGATTGTAAATGGCCAGCGTCTGCGATGCAGCCTGCGTCGAGGCCGCGACAGCGGCGGAGTCGGGCGGGTTGGCGGCGGTGAATGTGCCGTTGTTGCCCTGCAGATTACGAATGGTGAAACCCGTGGGCAGCGTGGTGCCACCGGTTCCCAGCCCATCGAAATTCTGCGTATAGCCGGAACCGGTAAGCGAAGCCTGTGCGAATGCAGGGGCCGTCAGCAGAGAGGACAGCGTGAGCAGGGCAAACCCACCCGTGATGCGTTTGATCATTTTGTTCTCGTTTCACTACCGCCAGTTGCGGTGCCGCCATAGTAAAGAAAAAATATACCAAATATATTAAGCAAGCATTAAATTTGCTAAAATTATACCGACGAAACCAAACCTCGGAATCACCGGTCCGGTTTATCCCCGACGGCGTGGGGTAACTCTATCCTGTCACCACGCTTTGGAAGAGGCGGGCCGAACCGAGAACGATCTTGACAACTCGGCGGCGATGCCTGACTGTTAAATTCCGAGGCTGGGAAGGAGAGAAGCTAAAATGACGGACATTGGAAATCGGACCAGCGGGACCAACCTGAGCGGTAGCCGCTACTACGCCCCAAATGAAGGGCGCGAACATCTATCTGGCTTTTTCAGTTCACGAGACACGGCGCAGAGTGCCGTGAGCCAGCTGGAGAGCCTGGGGGTGCCCCGCTCTGATATCTCCCTGGTCTTCCGCGACGAGGAAATGGGACGCGGCAAGACCGTCGTCACCGATGCCACGGGTTCTCATGCGGGAGAGGGAGCCGGAACCGGCTCCATCATCGGCGGGACCTTGGGAGCGGTTCTTGGCGCGCTCGCTGCGACCGCGACCTCGGTGGTCATTCCCGGTGTCGGCATCCTGCTCGCCGGCCCCATCGCCGGGGCGCTGGCAGGGGCCGGGGCAGGCGGTCTGACCGGCGGTGTCCTGGGCGCGCTGGTCGGCGCGGGCATCCCGGAGGAGCACGCGCGACAGTACGAATCCGGCATCAATGAGGGAGGCGTCGTGGTGGTAGCGGATGTTCCCGTGCATCTTTCCCCACAGGCTAGAAGCATTCTGAACACTGCCCATTGATCCGCTGAAAGACGAGAAAGCCGCCGGGGCAGTTGCCCCGGCGGCTTTCTCGTCTGATTCGGAGAGGGTGGGATTCGAACCCACGGTGGCGTGAACCACATCCGCTTTCGAGGCGGACGCACTAGACCACTATGCGACCTCTCCAAACTGGTCGCAAACCATCCCATCATCCCGTCTGAGGGACTCGAACCCCCGGCCTTGCCCTTAGGACGGGCCTGCTCTATCCATCTGAGCTAAGACGGGCCAACCGCCAACGCGTCCTCGCAGAGGAAAGGCGGTTCCCAGAGGAACCGCCTTGGAAACCGAAATGCGCCCGAAGGGACTTGAACCCCTGGCCTTCTGGACCGCAACCAGACGCTCTATCCACTGAGCTACGAGCGCGAGATGCGCCGCCTTGGCAACGCACAACAGAGCTAAGATTACCACAGGGTCGCCGTCTTGTCAAGCCGACTCCCACCCATCGGAATCTCTTCCCGCCCGTGGTTCTCCGTTCGCGCAGAGCACTGCCGGGGAATATTCAACAAAATCACCCTAGGCTTTTAGATTCTTAATATTCTCTTAACCTAAAGGTCTCATTCACGGGGTATTATGACTCCGGTTGTGCTTGCGCGCCACGATGTGCTTCTGCATGCTGAGCGTACAATGCCGCGACGACGCGCCTTTCTCCGCAAGACCACCCCTCAGCACTTTGCCATTGGCTACTTGCCCACGTTTAGTTAGGAACTGTCTCTTCATGCTGTCTCGCCGTGTCCGCGCCACCAGCGGCTTTACGCTCATCGAGCTTCTCGTCGTTATTGCCATCATCGCTATCCTCGCCGCGATCCTATTTCCCGTCTTTGCACAGGCTCGTGAAAAAGCCCGGCAGACATCCTGTCTTTCAAATGGCAAGCAGATTGGCAACGCCATCATGATGTATGCCCAAGACTTCGACGAGACCCTGGTTCCGTACCGGGTCCGTGTCGAGGGCCAGATCGTGAACCCCTTCGCGAATGACCCCCTAGTGGAGACCCAGGAAGATTCGATCATTCCTTACAACCAGCTTCTGAACACCTACATCAAAAATGACGGTGTCTGGGCATGCCCCTCAAACCCTAATGCGTGGGTGAATACTGATAGCAGTGACGATTTCGACCCTGGTTTCCGCAGCTATGGCGGACAGAACTCGTATGCAGCAAATCAGTATGCGTTCAAGGCACTGGATGATCGAACCAACAACGCGAACGACAAATTTGATCCCCAGCCCCTCGCGTCGCTACCTGAACCAACAAACACTGTCGGTCTGGTTGACGGCGTCTATTACAATGCCTTGCCAAAGGGACCATTGGGGGCACCTTGCCGACTGAAGGGCGAGACTGGTGTCGTCGAAAACGTCACTGCCAGTTCTTACCCCCAGTATTGGAAGAACATCGGCAACTCCAACTTGTTTGCCAACGGCTACGATGTCGACGGCACCACTCAGGCAGAGAATGACCTTGCTACCAAGAAGGGCAAGGAGCGGCATCAGGGCGTCATCAACGTAATCTGGCTCGACGGTCATTCCAAGGCCGTGCCTTACGATAAGCTCGTCAAGGACGAAGGATTGACTGTCGGCGGTACTACTTCCCTCTGGGACCCCTACAAGCAAGGCTGCCTATAAAAAGCAAAACAAACCGGGCCGGGGCAAATGCCCCGGCCCGGTTTGTTTCTGTCTGTGCTTGAGCCTTGCCTACAGCTTCACATCCACCAGGGCGGAAACACCGACTCCCTTGACGCGCGACAGCTTGGAAACGTCGCTCACCCCACGGGTCGAGATCGGGATCAGCGCGCGCACCCGGACATCGCCGCCAATCCGGGCCTGACCCTCAAGCTGGGCGACCGCCTTGACTTGATCCACCAGATTCTTCGGTCCGGAGACCTGAACCGCCCCGGCGAAGGTTCCACGGCCCGCCGAGAGGATCGGGACAACGCGCGTGGACTCCGTGGTGTTGTTGGTTTTGTTGCCGGTGACCGTATTTACGAAGCGGTCAATCTGCCCGCTGAACTTGTCTACCAGCAGGACGATCGCCCCGCCTTTGAATAGGTCGCCGAGCTGTGCCTGAACTGGAGCGGTCTGACCGATCAGCATTCCCCCGAAAGCGGCGGCAGTCGCCACCAGGGCTGTCTTTGTTCTTGTCATTGTCTTTACTCGTTTCTTCCCGGCGAAGTCCTGGTTCAGAACTCCGCCGGAGAATGGGATTCGTTCAATAAGAGTCCGCAAGCCGCGAAAAAGATTCGCCGAATGCTCCCCTGCTTTTGGAGTACCCTTCGCTCTCGCATCTGTAACGAAGCGGGAGGCCGCAGGATTCCTCTGCTAAAACGACTCCAGGCGGCTATGTGTGACCCGGGGAGACTTTGTCCCACCGCGCGCGCCCTGCCAGATGAATGGCTAGGGTCGAAAGATCGGCGGGGGTGATACCCGGAACGCGGGCGGCCTGCCCCAGCGATACAGGCCGGACCCGTGCTAGTTTTTCCTTCGCCTCAGCGGAGAGTGAAGGCACGGCGGCGTAATCTAGATTGTCCGGAAGCGCGACATGGTCCTGTCGGCGCGCGGACTCCACCTGCGCGGCTTCACGGGTGATGTAAGCGGCATAACGTGCAGCGATAGCGGCCTGCTCCAGCGCCGCGGCATCCGTGACGGGGTCCAGATCCGCAAGCCGCGCGACCTGCGCCTCCGTGGTTTCCGGGCGGCGCAGCAGATCGGACAGAGAGACGCGGCCCGCGACGGGTGCGACCCCGATCTCGCCCAGGCGACGGTTGTCAGCGCCGGAGACAAAGGTCGTCTCTAGAGTGGCCCGCACCAAATCGGTCCGCGCCTGCTTCGCCGTAAACAGCGCCCAGTGGTCGTCCTCAATCAGACCGACAGTTCGGCCAATGGCGGTCAGGCGGGTGTCCGCGTTGTCCTGACGCAGTGTCAGGCGAAACTCCGCCCGCGAGGTCAGCAGCCGGTAAGGGTCTGTCACCCCCTTGGTCACCAGGTCGTCAATCAGGACGCCGATGTAGGCCTCTGACCGCGACAGCGTCCAGGGTCCTTTACCTTGAGAGTACCGGGCGGCGTTCGCACCCGCCATCAGACCCTGTGCCGCCGCCTCTTCGTAGCCGGACGTTCCATTAATCTGACCGGCGAGAAACAGGCCGGAGACCCGCCGGGTCATCAAAGCCGGCGTCAGTTCCGTGGGAGAGATAAAGTCGTACTCGACCGCATAGCCCGCGCGGACCATCTCGCAGTCTTCCAGGCCAGGCAGGGTGCGGAGGAACGCATGTTGTGTCTCGGCGGGCAGGCTTGTGCTCATGCCCTGGACATACAGCTCGTGGGTGTCCCAACCCTCCTGCTCCAAAAAGACCTGATGGCTCTCTTTATCCGCGAAGCGCACCACCTTATCCTCGATAGATGGGCAGTAGCGCGGCCCGACCCCCTCGATAAAACCTCCGTACATGGCGGAGCGGTGCAGGTTCTCCCGGATCACGGAGTGCGTGGCGGCATTGGTGTGGGTCAGCCACGCGGACAGAAGGCCGTCATGACGCCGGGGCGGGGTCCGAAACGAAAACGAGGGCGTCTCCGGCTCGGATGGCTGTTCGACAGTCCGGGAAAAGTCCACCGATTCCCTGGCAATACGGGGCGTTGTGCCGGTTTTCAGCCGACCGAGTGGGAAACCAAGACGCGCAAGGCTCGCGGAAAGGCCATAGGCTGCCGTCTCGACCGTCCCTTTTTCCGGGAGGCCGCGGCCCGCCTCCCACCGTGTTTCCCCGCGATGGCACAACCCGCGCAGAAACGTGCCCGTCGTGACCACCACGGCATCTGCGAACAGGTCGGTGCCATCCGCCAGCCGTACCCCGAGCACCCGTCCCGCTTCGACGAGAAGCTCCTCGACCATCGCCTCCCGCAGCGTGACCCGGTCCGCGCTCTCGAGCAGGCCGCGCATCCTGGCGGGGTATCGCTGCACATCTACCTGAGCGCGCAGCGCGCGGACAGCCGGCCCCTTGCCTGTGTTCAGCATCCGAAGGTGGGTCAGGGTCGCGTCGGTAGCCATCGCCATCGCCCCGCCCAGCGCGTCAATCTCCCGGACCAAATGCCCCTTGGCGGGTCCGCCTATCGAGCAGTTGCAGGGCAGCCACCCGATGCGGTCGAGATTGCCGGTCACCACCAGCGTCTCGCCGCCAAGACGCGCCGAAGCCAGCGCCGCCTCGCAGCCCGCGTGCCCGCCGCCCACCACGATAATGTCGTACCGAATACTCATGATACAGATGCCGTCGTCATTTTGTCGTGCGCCGCACCGACCCTACTTTTCTCCGTCCGCCAGAGCGGCGATGGCTGTCTTCCACGCTGCGGGGTCGCCGAGGGTCACCGCTTTATCCGTCCCGACATTTTCCAGCAGCAGTCCCAGCAGCAGCAAGCGGTCGTCCTCTGAGAAGAAGAGTTTGCCCTGAAATAGCTCGATCTTGACCGGGCTGAGTGTCTGCCGGGCCGCAATCTCCTGCGCGCCCCAGGCACGCCCCTCGCGTTCGATCTTCCAATCTGGTTTTGGTCGTTCCGGTTTTACGGTTCGTGCCACGCTTCACGCCCCCTCTGTCGTTCCTGTCACTGCAAACGGTAAAAAGATTCGGTCACCACCATCGGGTTCAGAAGAACACCCCGCGCTCCGCCCTCGAACTCCGCGTCACCGCCGGCTACCACCAAAGGGTCCACCGTCCACCGGGACTGATCAAATGACAGCCCCCGCTTGCGGGAAGCGGGGGCTGTTGCCACGGATAGATTCCCCCGGGCGAAACGAGACCCTACGCTGGCTGCGCCTCGCGCGGCTGTCCACGACGATTTCCGCCACGACGCCCCCCTGGGCTGCTGGGACCCCGCCCGCCATTGCCGCCGCTTCGTTCACGGCTATCACGCGGCTCCTGGACCGGCTCGGGCAGGCGCGGGGCGGGCGCAGGCGAGGGGATGTCCCCGCCATTGCCGCCGCTGCCCTTGCCCATCACCTCTGCCTGCGCGATAGACCTACCGACCTTGACAAGCCGCGCTCGGACTCCCTGCCCAACGTACTTCGCGCCCTGGGGAAGCTCGATCAAATAGCCGCTGTCGGTGAGTGCGGTCGCCGCGGGAGGCGAGACAAGAGCATTACGGATCATGTGCGCCTCGATCACCTGTCCGCGCCGAACCGCGAGGTGCTTGCGGTCCAGCTCATCCAGGCGACCCGGCTGGATCTCGTACTTTTCCTGGTGTAGATTCTCGTTCGCTCGAACATAGATGCCGCGCTGAATCAGATGCTCCAGCGTCTCGATGTTCTCGCCGTTCTCGCCGACCAGATACAGCGCCACCTGGGGATGGCAGGTGACACAGAATCCTTCGGCAGCGTTCTGGGCGCGTGAAAGGCGACGCAGATCCCGCTCGATCTCGATGCTGATGGACTCTGGAGAAGGAATCTTCCCCTGCCCCTGGCAGTACGGGCACGGCTCGTTCATCTGCTCGTTGACGGTCTCGCCGGTTCGCTTGCGGGTCATCTCGACCAGGCCCAGCGGGGAGATATGACTGATCTTGCAGCGGGATTTGTCGTTTTTGAGGGCGACTTCGAGCGCGGTCTCCACCTTTTTACGGTCCGCGGCGCTGTTCATGTCAATCAGGTCAAGGATCAGGATGCCGCCCATATCGCGCAGCCGAAGCTGACGCCCGATCTCGGCGACCGCTTCCATGTTGGTCTGAACAATGGTGTCGGCAAGGCCCGTGGTCTGACCGGTGAATTTGCCGGAGTTGACATCAATGGCGACCAGCGCTTCCGCCTGATCAATCACGAGGTAGCCACCGGACTTCAGCCAGACACGCCGCTGAAGCAGCTTGGCGATCTCCTGCTCCATACCGAAGTGCTCGAAGATCGGCTTTTCCTCGTCGTACAAAACCACCCGGTCCTTGAGACCCGGTCCAAAAAAGTCCAGCAGTTCGTGGGCACGCTTGAAGTCGGCGGCACTATCGAGGATCAGACGGTCCACGTCCTGGCCGAAGGCATCGCGCAAGATGCGAAAGAGAAGAGTCAGGTCCTGGTAGACCAGGCTCGGTGCGGGCGCACTGGCGACTTTTTGCTTGATGTCTCCCCACGTCCGCTCCAAAAACTCCAGGTCCTGCCGCAGTTCGCGCTCCGTCTTGTCCTCGGCCTCGGTGCGGACGATCAGCCCATAGCCGGGCTTGCGAATACCCTCGACGATCCGCTTCAAACGGTCGCGCTCTTTGGGATCATCAATCTTGCGGGAAACCCCGGTCGAGTTTTCATCCGGCATGAAGACCAGGTACCGACCAGGCAGCGAGATCCGCGTGGAAACCCGCGAGCCTTTAGTGCCACGCGGCCCCTTGACGACCTGAACAAGCACTTCCTGCCCACGCTTCACCAGGTCCCGAATCGTCGCCTGGGTTCGGGGACGGCGACCGCGTCGGTCGAAGCCACCGCTCTTCCCGCCGCCATTACCCCCGGCTGGTTCGGCGGCGTCCTCGTCCTCTTCCGTTGTGCCACCGGCAACAATATCACCAGCATAGAGAAAGGCGTTACGCTCCAGGCCGATCTCGACAAAAGCGGCGTCGAGCGAATGGGGGACATTGTCCACGCGGCCTTTGTAGATGCTTCCGACGACGCGCTCCTCGCGCTCGATATGCAGCTCGGTAAGCTGCCCGTCCTCGCGGACCGCGATGCGAGTCTCGCGCGCGTCCGCATTGACGATAATTTCTTTCGACAAGTTGTAAACACTCCTGCCGCCCTCAGGCTGGAAACACTCTTTATTCCAGCGGGGCGGCAAATTTCCTGAGATAGGGCGCGGAGCGCGTCGTCAACCCGGTTCAGGGGACAAGACGCGCTACGCTTTAAACGTGATGAATTTTGAGGCTGAGAAGTTCCAGGCCGTGACAACCACGGTGGCGCAAAGCTTTGCCGCATTCAGCGCCAGCCGGGAGAAACCCTGTCCGTCGGCCTGTCGGAACAGGATCAGGCGCATCGTCTCCTCTGGGGAGAAGTGCGTCTGCGTGAGGTGATAGTGCGCCGCGACCACCAGAGCAAGCGTCGTCACAAGGATATTCAGCGTCAGCCCGACCAGGTTCGTCGCAAAGAAGATCGGTCCCTGCTTCGCCATGCTTCCCTGACGGCCCTTGAAGGTCCAGCGACGATTCCAGTAAAAACCATTGCTGACGCCACCAATGAACCCGCCCACGACTGCGAAAACCGGCGGGACGCTCAAGCTTAACAGGATATTGAAGATCGTCAGGTCAATGACGGTCGAGGATGCTCCGACGATGCAAAACTTGACGAGCTGGCGGACGCCAGGGCGTGCGACCAGCGAGGACGCGAAGGCAGGGTTGCCAGTAATCATGCGGAGCCTCCAAAATACACTGCTCGCATTATAACACAGGAATGCCCGGTCGGTTATCGCCCTGCGGTTCCGCAAGGTCCTCGCGAGCGGACGGTGCAATTGACAGCCTTTCCCGGTCCGTGTTACCATCGAAAATCGTGACCAGCAGCGCCTCATCTTCTTCCTTGACGACCCCTCGTGTGTTTGTGTTCGACCTCGACGGCGTCCTCTACCGGGGAACGGACCCGGTAGAAGGGGCCGCGGAGACGCTTGCCGCCCTCCGGCAGCGGCCCGGCGTCTCCCTGTTCTTCCTCACTAACAACTCGACGCAGGACCGCTCGGACTATGTGGAAAAACTGACACGCTTCGGCATGCCTTGCACCGAAGATGAGGTGATTACTTCCGCCTTCGCCACCGCGATGTATCTCGCCGCCGGTCCGGGGGCCGAAGGGAAGGTCGCGCTCGCAGTCGGCGGGCACGGCATCCGTAACGAGCTGGCCCGCGTCGGGATCACCGTGCGCCGCCCGGAAGAGATGGAGGTCGAAGGCGAGCGGATAGACTACGTGGTCGTCGGCCTGGATCGTGATTTCAACTACCACGCCCTGCTGCGAGCACAGCAGGCGATCCTGGGCGGCGCGACCTTCATCGCAACGAACCGCGACGGTCAGTTCCCCGCGGAGGGCGGCACGGTGACCCCTGGCGCGGGGGCGGTGGTCGCCGCGATCCAGGCCTGCACGGGGGTGGTGCCTGACGTCATCGGTAAACCAGAAACCCTCGGCCTGAAGACGATCCTTGACCGCGCCAAGGCCCGCCCGGAGGAGGCCGTGATGATCGGGGATCGCTGTGACACAGACGTGCTTTGCGGGAACCGTCTCGGTGTCCCGACTGTGCTTGTCCTGACCGGCGTCACCACCGAGGCACAGGCGCTCGCCGCCCCACCGGAACAGCAGCCCGGACGGATTCTGGCAACGTTGCGCGAACTGATCCAGGCCTCCTAACGCATCTCCTGGAAACTGCCTCGCGGTATGATGAGAGGCATGAATCCTGAATTCTTGGACTTTCTCTCCTCCCACCGTGCCCGTGTCGAGTCACTGGAGATCGAATCGAGCGATGCCTGGTGGCAGGCAAATATTGCGGCATCGCCCGAGGCCGATGCGCGCGCCGCCACGGCGCAAAAGGCGCTTAGCCGCCTATACGCGGACCCGCATGCTTTTGCCCGGCTAAAAAAGGTCGAAACCGGGTCCCTCGCTCCCGACGAGAAACGGCAGCATGCGCTGCTGGTCAACACCTTCACCGGCAATCAGATGGAGGATGCGGTCATCGAGGAGATGGTGGACACGGAACGTCGGGTCGAGAGCACCTACAACCGCTTCCGCCCACCCCTGCGGGGAGAGCCGACCGGCGACAACGCGATCCGGGATATTCTCCGTGACTCGGAGGATTCGGTGCTGCGCCGAGATGCCTGGGAAGCCAGCAAGCAGGTTGGTGTCGAGGTCGAAAAGGACGTTCTGCGTCTGGTCCGTTTGCGCAACACCGAAGCGCGCCGACTCGGCTACGCCAACTACTACCAGATGGCTCTTTCGCTGCAGGAACTCGATCAGGAGGAACTTTTCGCGCTTCTCGCTGAGGTCGCCGCGCAAACCGATCCCCACTATAAAGCCTTCAAAGGCCGTCTCGATGCCGATCTGGCGGCCCGATTTGGCATCCTGCCTGCCGATCTCTGCCCCTGGCATTACAGCGACCCATTTTTTCAGGAGGCGCCGACCGGGGAGGTCCCTCTCGACCGCTTCTTCGCGGGGAAAAACCTGGAAATGCTGACGGGGAGGTTCTTCACGGCAATCGGGCTTGAGGTGGGGGACATCCTGGGACGCTCGGACCTTTACGAACGACCCCATAAATGCCAGCATGCTTTCTGCGTTCACGTGGGGCGGTATGACGATGTCCGCGTCCTTTGCAACTGCACGGACTCCGAACGGTGGATGGGCACGATGCTCCACGAATTCGGTCACGCTGTCTATGACAAGTATCTCGGCGACGACCTGCCGTTCTTCCTGCGCGAAGCTGCCCACACGCTGACGACGGAAGCGATCGCGATGCTGATGGGGCGTCTGTCCCGCAACGCCGCCTGGCTTTCGCGCTATGCGGAGGTGGACGTGGAGGAGGCGGCCGCGGTGGAAGCCTCCGCGGGCGCGGAGCAGTCCGCACAGCTACTGGTCTTCGCGCGCTGGTGCCTGGTGATGACCCACTTTGAGCGGGCGCTCTACGAGGACCCCTCGCAGGATCTAAACCGGCTTTGGTGGGAGATCGTGCAGCGGTTCCAGCACCTCACGCCGCCTGAGGGCCGTGATGCTCCGGACTGGGCCGCGAAACTACACACCGCGCTCGCGCCGGTTTATTATCAGAACTATCTGCTCGGCGAGATGTTTGCCTCCCAGCTTCTGGAGCAGCTGCGCACGTCGGTCCTGCCCGCAGGATCAGGTGACGATGGCCTGGTCTCCAGCCCCCTCGTGGGGACCTATCTGACCGAGAAGGTGTTTGCCAAGGGCGCACGTCTGCCCTGGAACGAACTGATTGCGGAGGCAACCGGAGAGCCACTCAGCCCCAGGCACTTCGTCCGCCACCTTCGGTCCTAGCTGGAGATCTGAACGGACCACTCCACGATGTCCAGATCAGGAATGTTCACGGGGTTGTTCTGCTTGTCATAAACATCCCCGGCAGCCTCGATACTGTTTGGACTCACGGAGAGGATGCTGTTGTTATCGTAGGTCTGGCCCGTGACGTTGAGCGGCACATTCCGGACGATGCCCGGGATACCCTTGCCGCCCAGCGGCTCTCCGTTGGCATTTCCGAGCGAATCCCAGTCCTTGAGGGCGTTGGGGTTGTTCGGGTCCTGGGGAAAGCTGTCCGTGTTGACGAAGTTGAACTGAAGAAAACCAGGAATCCGCTGCGGACCGCCGGGAGCATCCTGACGCAGAAAATTCGGGAAATCGTTGAGCCGTACTCGAAACGACAGAAGGCTGTCGCCAGGCTGAGGGGTGATCGAGTTGTCGGGCGCCCCAAGGGGGATGAATCGGTTCGAACCGGGACCGAGTTCGGCGGGATTTACGAGCGCGCCATCCTGATCCGGCACTCGGTAGACCTGGTATGCTGTCTGGGCGAACGGATCATTAAAGGCTACCATCCCGACAAAACCCTGGCTCTGGTCCGGATTTGGACCGGGAGCGGCAAAACCGTTCCCCCAGGGTAGCCCGGTCACCGGAGCCGGACCGGCATCGAGGTTGATGTCGTCCACGAAGTTGAGGAGAAAGTAATACGAGCAGGCCGGCCCCTCCGCCGCGGTCT
>JACMJB010000154.1 GCA_014380815.1 Armatimonadota bacterium | reverse complement strand
GGAGCGCGTTCCCGAGCATGTCGCCGTTATCATGGACGGCAATGGGCGGTGGGCACAGGAGCGCGGCCTGCCGCGTCTGTGGGGGCATAGACAGGGCTACAGGGCGCTCCATCAGATCGTGCATGATGCCCCCGACCTTGGGGTGAAGTACCTCACCCTTTATGCGTTCTCCTCGGAGAACTGGCGGCGACCAAAGCTCGAAATTGACGGCCTGATGCGATTGATCGAATCCGCCGTCCGCAACGAGCTTCCCGAACTGCATGCCAACAACGTCCGTATCCGGTTCACCGGGCGGATCCACGAACTGCCAGCCTCTCTTCAGGGGGAGATGCGACGGGACGAGGAGGTGACAGCGGGCAATACGCGGCTGACCCTCAACCTTTGCGTCAACTACGGAGGCCGCACGGAACTGGTGGATGCGGCGCGGCGCCTGGTGGAAATGGCGAATCGCGGCGAGATCGGCCCGGACGATGTGACCGCCGAAAGCTTCGCGAAGGGGCTGTACGCCTCGGATCTGCCGGACCCGGACCTCTTGATCCGCACGGCGGGCGAAATGCGCGTCAGCAACTACCTGCTCTGGCAGATTGCCTACTCCGAGATCTATGTCACCCCGACCCTTTGGCCCGACTTCCGGACCAAACATCTCATTGACGCCCTGATAGACTACCAGAGCCGTGTCCGCAAATTCGGCGGTGTGGTAAACGCCTGACGTGCGTCGTCCACGGTTCTAAACAGAATACGGATTGCCTTATGCCGCAGATAGAATCCAGCATCGTCATTGACGCGCCCCGCGAGACAGTGATCGCGATCGCTCGCGACAATGAAAAATTTCCCGACTACATGGCGGACGTGAAATCACTTTCGGTCGTGGAGCGATCCCACGATGGTCTTCGTATGGTCACGGACTGGGTGGGGATCGTCCCGAAATTCGGAGCAAAGATCCACTGGGTCGAGGAGGACATCTGGGATCTGGGGGCGGGCACCTGTACCTTCAAGCAGCTATCCGGAGACTACGACCAGTTTGAAGGTGTCTGGACCTTCACCGCAGTCGGCGAAACTACCCGCTTCGACTCCACCCTGAACTACACGCTGGAGATACCCCTGGTGGGCGGCATCATCAAGGCGATCATCCAAAAAACGATGCAGAACAACCTGGATGCGACGCTTGTCGCGATCAAGGCCCGCAGCGAGTCTCAAGCCTCTTAGGACGGCGGCGAGAACCACCGGACGAACGAGCGGGAGGACCTGCGCAAGACAGGGGGTCTGCATCTGGACGATTACGAAGAGGTCGCTGTCAACCGATAGACTTGAGCACTGCCTGGATGCAAAAAAACCTCCGAAAAATGGCATTACACCATTCATCTCGGAGGCTAAAGTACAAGAAATTACCACTTGGGAGCGGTAAAATCACCTTTTCAGGTAATTCCAATCGGGGCGACAGGATTCGAACCTGCGGCCTCTGCGACCCGAACGCAGCGCTCTACCAAGCTGAGCTACGCCCCGACGACACGCAAAATAGTATCATGGGCACGAGATGACCGCAAGCCAGATCCCGACCGGGGACCGTATCGTGGGCGTGGATGCCGGGGGGACCCTCGTTCGGCTCGCGGTCTCGCAGCCGGGTGCGCCGCTATCGGAAGCCCTGGTGATGACTACCCCTGCTTCCGAAGATGGCGGCCCAGAACCGTTGATCTCCCTGCTCAAACTGGCCCCCCTTGACCCCTCAAAGGTGCTCGGTGCCGTGGCGGGGGTCACTAAAGTCTCACGCCCGGGGGTCACGGACCGGTGGGAGGACCTGCTGCGAGCTGTTTTCCCGAATGCGACTCTCCGCGTGGTGCCGGATTTTCAGATCGCCTATCACGGAGCGGTATCCGGCGGGATCGGAGTTGCCGCGCTGGCAGGGACTGGATCCGTCATTTACGGTGAGGATGCCCAGGGTAACCGTGCCAGAGTGGGGGGACGTGGCTGGGAGTATGGTGATGAAGGAAGCGGGGCGTGGCTGACCACTGAGGCCTTGCGGCGAACCCTTCGCGCTCTGGATGGTTTTGAGACATCCGCTACCCTTGCTCGACTCGTGGGCGGTTATCTCAAAGAAACCGAGGACGCCGGACGCCTCGCCCAGTCCGCCCGG
>JACMJB010000007.1 GCA_014380815.1 Armatimonadota bacterium | reverse complement strand
AGAACAGCCAGCAGGATACTGAATACGCCCAGCCACTGCATGTTGCGAATGAGAAAGATACGCCGTCGCAGATTCGCGATCTGCCCCGGCAGGCTCGGACTTGGATCGCTCTTCTGCTGGGCGCTCAGGTTCCGAATCAGTGAGGCGATAGCCAGAAACCGGTTGGTATAGGCCAGCATCAGCAGCGAAATCGCGGGAAACAGCAAAGCGGGTGTGGTCAGCGTTATATCCATGTTAAGTCCATCGGGGACAAGGTACCATATTCCCATGGACACAGCCGAACTTTTGGGTCTGGACCGCTCTGTCGAGGACGCCCTGCCACGGGCAATCGAGGAACTGGCGCAGATGGTCGCTGTCGCGAGTGTCGCCGCGAAGCCGGATGCGCCGATGCGCGAAGGGGCGGAGGTGGTCGCTACGCTGCTGCGGGCACGGGGTCTGGAGGCGCGACTGGTACCGACCGGCGGCGGGCCGCCGGTCGTCTTCGCGGAAGACCGAAGCGCCGGCGTGGATGCCCCCACCGTGCTTTTCTACAACCATTACGACGTTCAGCCGGCTGAACCCCTGGAGCTATGGGAAAGCGACCCATGGACTCTGCGGATCGAGGGCGACCACGCCATCGCACGGGGCGTCAGCGATGATAAGGGGCATATCTCCTGCCGACTGATGGCGCTCGATGCACTCCAAGAACAGAATGACGGGAAACTGCCGGTCAACGTCAAATGGGTGATCGAGGGCGAAGAGGAGGTGGCGAGCATCCACCTGCCGGCATGGATCGAGGCCAACGCCAACATCCTTGCCGCCGATGTCTGCTTGTGGGAGTTCGGCGGCGTGGACGATGCGGGCCGCCCGGAGATCCTCTGCGGCCTGCGCGGCATCGCCTATTTTGAGCTTCACGCCAGGACGATCACCTACGACGCGCACAGCGGGGTCGGTGGCTCCCTTTTTCCCAACGCGGCCTGGCGTCTGGTCTGGGCGCTCTCGACGCTGAAGGGGGAGGATGAGCGGATTCTGCTTCCCGGTCACTATGACGCCGTCCGGCCCGCGACCGACGAAGACCTGGCGCTGCTCGCCGCGCTCCCCGACACCGAAAGTTATCTGAAGCGGGAGTTCGGGCTTTCCGATTTTCTGGGCGGCGCGACGGGCGCGGAGTACCAGCGCCGGGCGGTCTTCGAGCCGACCTGCACGATCTGCGGGCTGTCATCGGGTTACGAGGGCGCGGGCGCGAAGACCGTGCTTCCGGCAAACGCCGTGGCAAAGCTGGATTTCCGATTGGTGCCCGATCAGGACCCCGAAACCGTTCATCGGAGTCTGCGCGCCCACCTGGATGCCCACGGCTTCTCCGACATCGAGATCCGGTATCTGGGAGGGCAGCGACCGGGGCGCGTGGACCCACATCACCCTCTGGTGACCCTGGCAGCCGACACCGCGCGCGCGATCTACGGCAAGGAGCCGTCGCTGATTCCCCTGGTGGGAGGTTCCGGGCCGATCTTTCCGTTTGTGGCGGGTCTGCGCCTTCCCGTCGTCACCTGCGGCTGCGGCTATCCCGGCGCGCGGGTCCATGCCCCGAACGAAAACCTGCGGCTGTCGGATCTGGTGCTCGGCGCAAAGCATACAACACGCTTCCTGGCTGCGCTGGTGGACCGTGGCGTGGGGTCGTCCGCCGGATGACATCCCCGAAGATGGCCCGGTAATCCGCTTTTGCGAGTCTGGAAGGCGCTCCTCAGAGCGGGGCAAGACAGGCAAGCAGAACGCAAACGTCGTCCTGCAGCCTTCCGCCCGCGAACGATTTCGCGGATCGAATGATCTCCTCACCGATGTGCTTGAGATTCTCCTTTTCCCGGCTCTGAGTCGCGGCAAGAACGGCGGAGATGACCCCCTCCTGACCAAAAAAGTCCATCTTCGCATCGTACCGCCGCGCTTCAGAAAGACCGTCCGTGCAAAGCAGCAGCAGATCCTCTTTCCGGAGGATGGCCTGCGCGGTTGTCCGCTCACTTTCCCAGTCCGAGATCACGCCAAGTGGCAGACCCGCGGCGGGCACGGTCTCGATGCGCGCGTACCGTTCCATCGCGCTCTCGCCCTCCGATTGGGTGCGACGGATCAGCAGGGGAGGCTCCATCCCGGCAACCGCGAACAGTGCCTCCCCGGTTTCCGCGGACAGGACCGCGACACTGAGCGCGACAAAATTGCCGCTTTCCATGCCTCCCGCCCCCGGCCATTTTTCCATGTCGCGCAGAAACGTGTTCAGCCGCGCCAGAGCGCGGTCCGGCTCCATCTCTTCGCGCAGGAAGGTCCGAAGCGTATATTTGATCTCCGCGGTATGCGCGGCGGCCTCCAGACCTTTTCCGGAGACATCTCCGACCACGAAAGCGACTCGGTCTTGGTCTATCGGGAAGGCATCGTAAAAGTCGCCGCCGACCAGCGCTTCGTCCCAGGCGGGCTGGTACAGCGTGTCGAAACGAAGACCTGCGAACGCATCAAGAGGGGGCCTTAGCAGCATGGCCCGCTGCAGCGTCCGCGCAATCCGCGTTTCTCGTGCCAGCATGGCATCGCGCGCCGCCTCTGCCTCCTTTCGCTCGGTGATGTTCGTTCCTGCCCCGATCCACTCCAGAATCCGACCGGTGATCTCATCGCGCACCGGTACAGACCGAAGGGCAAAGTGGAGGTACTCCCCGTCGAAACGGCGCAGGCGCCACTCGCTGTCGAAGATCTTCCCCGCGGCAAAGGACCGCTCACAGACCGCGGATGCCGCCGCCCGCTCCTCCGGGTGTACCGCCTGGACCAGCCATCGCCCCTCGCGGTCGCCGGTGATCTCCGGAACCGGAAGGCCGGTATACATCCGCCAGTCGTGCCAATCGGTCAGTTGCCCGTCCGCAGTGGTGGTCCAGATAAGCTGTGTGGTAGCCGAGATCAGGGAACGGTAGCGTGCATTTCCTGCCCGTCGCCGCGTTTCGGCTTGCTTGCGCTCCGTAATGTTGATGCTGATGATCCCGATGTGGGGCAGTTCGACGCCCCCGCCCTCCGCGAGCAGCCGCACCGGGTAAAACGACCTCAGCAGGCACTGTCGCTCTCCCCCGATCTCGTGCGCCATGCTGGTCGTCTCCTGGTCGAGAACCGTCTCCCCCGCAAGAACGCGGCGCAGGATCGGCTCGATTTCGCGCCAGTGCTCCGGCTCGACCATTTCCTCAACCGATCGGCCCAGGTGCGCCTCGACCGACCGACCGTTCATTGCCGCGAACATCGGGTTGATCCGCACGTACCGCAGCAGGGGATCAAGCAGAACAAAGCCCGCGGGCATCGTGGCAAGCACGAGTTCCAGAAGGGCGGCTGGCTCCGCGCGTCGCTGTTCGTCCTGAAAACGGCGCGCGTTGTCCACCGCCGCGCCAGCGCGCAGCGCCAGTTCCTGAGCGAGCACCCGGTCCGCTTCCGCGAACCGGCGTTCAGAATCTCCGGTGGTGACAAAGGAGAGGGTCCCGATCGCCACCCCGCGGACCATCATCGGGGCGACGATATAGGAGCGCAGATCTAGCGCTTTGAAAATACGCCAGTGCTCCTCACTGACCGTCCGTCGGCGTGCCGCTTCGTCGGATACCGCCTCGATCAGCAACGCCTCGCCCAGTCGCAGCGCCTTGTATGGCCCGTCGCCCGCCGTCTCCGGGGGATTCGCCGCATCGTTGGCACGGCTCGGCGCGGAAAGCTGCCAGAGACGGTATACCAGCGACTCTTTCTCTGGCCTGGCATGGACAACGGTAAGGCGGTTCAGATGACCGTGGCTTCCGACAATATCCACCGCGCAGTAGTCCGCGAAGCCAGGGACGGCAAGCTGGGCGACATTTTGAAGGGTCGCCCCATAGTCCAGGGACTCCGCAAGAAAAAGGCTCGCTTCTGCCAGAAGCGCCAAATGTCGTGTCGCATCCGCGTTCCCGATTCGCGGCGTCTCTGGCGGCAGTTTCCGATGGTCAGTTTCCATACTGCGAAATTCGAGCTTCCTCAACGATCCCATTTGAAACCGTCGCTTGCCGATGAGATAAAGAGTGCAAGCGGACGAGCAGAACCGCTTTACCGCGTGACGTGACGCGACACTATCGGGAGATCGCCCGGTGGAATCATCGGCAGGAATGGGCTGCACCGTCAGGGGAGGTGGT
>JACMJB010000153.1 GCA_014380815.1 Armatimonadota bacterium | reverse complement strand
GCGACGGATGGTTCGGAGGGCGGACTGGCCCCGGCCCGTTTTTTTGCGGGCCTTCCGCACCACCAGGACATCCATGTTCATATCGTGACTGCGTTGGAGGCGGATGATTCCGGGGACGGCGGCACGGCGCTCGCGGACGCGGAGACGGCGCTGGGTAGCTTTCCCGGTCACGTGACCACCGCCACGGCACGCGTAGGCTCTTCCTCCACAAGCGAGGTGGTGGACCTTCTTCTGTGCACCGCCGACCATGCCGATGCGGATCTGATCGCCGTGGGAGCGAGCGGTCATTCGGCGGTCGCCCGGTTCTTTCTGGGAAGTGTCGCGGAGGCGGTCGCCCGCTACGCCCGCCAGCCGGTCCTGGTCGCGCGACCGCTGACCACCCCGCATACCTCCCCCCTGACCTCGCCGCTGCGTGAGGTGGTTATCGGCGTGGACGGTTCCGAGTGCAGCCGCGCCGCCGCGCAGTTTGTCGCTTCTCGGTTTCCGCTTCCCCCGGCCTCCACACTGCGGCTTGCCCATGTGATCCCCCAGCCCCTCTTTGGCGTGATCGGAAACACCCCGTACCCACTGACGCCCGATTTTCAGAGCCTGGAAGCCGCGAACCAGGAGTCACGGAACCGCGCCCATGCCCGTTCGGAAGCGCTTGCCGTCGCCCTGCGCGGCGCGGATAGAGGCTGCCAGATCGTGGTGGAGCCGGTCGCACTTGGAAATCCCGCCGCGGAACTGGTGCGGATCGCCGACGAACGAAGCGCGGGTCTCATTGTGGTCGGGTCGGAGGGGCTGACCGGTATCGAGCGGTTCCTGCTGGGCAGTGTCTCCGAGCGTGTCCTGCGCCATGCCCATTGTTCTGTTCTGATGGTGAAATAGGGGGCGATTATCTATTATGCAAACAATGCGAGCCAATGTCTTCTGTGGCGTTGACGATATTCGGGTCGAAGCGGTGCCACGCCCTCAGGCAGGAGTCGGCGAGGCAGTCATCAAGATTACGCTGACAACCATCTGTGGGACCGACCTGCACATCCTTCGCGGTGAATACCCGGTCAAGCCCGGTCTGGTTATCGGACACGAACCGGTCGGCGTCATCGCGGAACTGGGGCCAGGCGTGACCGGGTATGCGATCGGCGACCGGGTGCTGGTCGGGGCCATCACCCCCTGCGGGCAGTGCCGGGGCTGTCTCTCGGGGCATCTTTCGCAGTGCGGACACGGCGACGGCTACGAAGCCATCGGCGGCTGGCGTTTTGGCAATACCATCAACGGCTCCCAGGCCGAATATCTGCTGGTGCCGTACGCCCAGGCGAACCTGACCAAGATCCCCGATGGCGTCAGTGATGAGCAGGTAGTCCTTCTCGCCGACATCGCCTCGACGGGCTTTTCCGGCGCGGAATCGGGCGGCGTGACCATCGGCGACAGCGTGGTTGTGTTCGCACAGGGGCCGATCGGGCTGTGCGCGACGGCGGGCGCACGCCTTATGGGCGCATCGCTTGTCATCGGCGTGGACGGCGACGACCACCGGCTGGCGATGGCAAAACGGATGGGGGCGGATGTCGCGCTCGATTACCGTGCGCAGGACGTGGTCGCCGAAGTGCGGCGGCTGACCGGGGGTGGGGCAGATGTGGCGATCGAGGCTCTGGGAACGCAGCAGACCTTCGAGAGCGCGCTGCGCTGCCTGCGGCCTGGTGGCACGCTGTCGAGCCTCGGCGTGTATTCGGACACCTTGCACGTTCCCGGTGATGCCTTCGCGGCGGGCCTGGGCGATCACCGGATCGTGACGACGCTCTGCCCCGGCGGCAAGGAGCGGATGCGGCGGCTGATCGAGGTGGTCCGTCAGGGACGCGTGGACCTGACCCCCCTGCTGACCCACTCGTTCTCCTTAGAGCAGATTGGCGAAGCGTATGATCTGTTCGGCAGCCGCCGCGACGGCGTCCTCAAAGTCGCGATCCGACCCGGGTAAGGGCGTTCTCATGAGACAGATACTGGTAATCGGTGCAGCCGGAAACGTGGGCAGGGAGGTGGCTTGCTCCACGGGGTGGGCATTCGGGAGCGCTGCGCCCCCGCCGAAAGCGCTCCCTGACTGCCGACCAACAGAAAAAGGGGATGGAATTGCCGGACATGAACACGAATACAACGATAATCAGCCCCGACGAACTGCGCCGGATGGACGCCTACTGGCGAGCCGCGAACTACCTGTCCGTGGGACAGATCTATCTGCTGGATAATCCTCTGCTCAAACAGCCGCTACGGAGAGAGCATATCAAGCCGCGCTTGCTGGGACACTGGGGCACGACGCCCGGTCTCAACTTCCTGTACGTCCACATGAACCGGGTCATCAAAGCGCGGGACTTAAACGCGATCTATGTCTGTGGGCCGGGTCATGGCGGGCCGGGCATGGTTGCCAACACCTATCTGGAGGGCGCTTACAGCGAGGTCTACCCCAGCATTGAGCAGAACGAGGCGGGCATGAAACGTCTGTTCAAACAGTTCTCGTTTCCCGGTGGTATCCCGAGTCATGCCGCGCCGGATACGCCCGGTTCCCTGCACGAGGGCGGTGAACTGGGCTATGCCCTCTCCCACGCCTTTGGGATGGTCTTCGACAACCCGGACCTGCTGGCCCTGTGCGTGATCGGCGACGGCGAGGCGGAGACCGGGCCGCTCGCGGCAAGCTGGCACTCCAACAAGTTTCTGAACCCCGCGACCGACGGGGCCGTGCTGCCGGTCCTGCACCTGAACGGCTACAAGATCGCCAATCCCACGATTCTGGCCCGTATCCCGCGCGAGGAACTGGAAAGCCTGCTGATTGGCTACGGTTACCAGCCCTATTTTGTCGAAGGGGATGATCCCCAGACGATGCATGCCCTGATGGCGGAGACCCTGGATACGGTGGTCACCACGATCCAGGAGATTCAGCGCCGCGCCCGCGAAGGCGGCGCAACCAGCGGCACCCAGACAAACCCGGTTCGCCCGCGCTGGCCCATGATCGTCCTGAAAACGCCCAAAGGCTGGACCGGTCCCAAAACCGTGGACGGCAGAAAAACCGAGGGCTACTGGCGCTCTCACCAGGTCCCGATCGCCGACAGCAAGACCCCGGAGCATGTCGCCCTGATCGAGGACTGGCTGCGGAGCTACCGACCAGAGGAGCTGTTCGATGAGAACGGAACGCTCCTGCCGGAGCTTGCAGAATTGGCGCCCAAAGGTGAGCGGCGCATGGGGGCGAATCGCCACGCAAACGGCGGCCTGCTTCTCAAAGACCTGGCTCTGCCCTCTTTCCAGGATTACGCCCTCCTGGTGGAAAAACCGGGCACGACGACGGCGGAGTCCACCGGCGTGCTGGGGGGGTTTCTGCGCGAGGTGATGGCGCGGAGTGCCATCACCCGCAACTTCCGCGTTCTGTCTCCTGACGAGAATAACTCCAACCGTCTCCAGGCGGTGCTGGAGGTGACGGGGAGGGCATGGAACGCGGAGACCGAGCCGGGCGAGGACGAGCACCTGGCAATGGGCGGGCGCGTGATGGAGATTCTGTCCGAGCATACGTGCCAGGGCTGGCTCGAAGGCTACCTGCTCACGGGCCGTCATGGGTTCTTTTCCTGCTATGAGGCGTTCATCCATATCGTGGATTCGATGTTCAATCAGCATGCCAAGTGGCTGGAGGCCTGCCATCATATCCCGTGGCGGCGACCCATCGCTTCCCTGAACTACTTGCTGACCTCCCATGTCTGGCGGCAGGACCATAACGGCTTTTCGCACCAGGACCCCGGCTTCCTGGACCACGTGGTGAACAAAAAAGCCAGCGTCGTGCGCGTCTACTTGCCGCCCGATGCCAACTGCCTGCTGTCGGTCGCCGACCACTGCCTTCGAAGCCGCAACTATGTCAATGTGATCGTCGCCGGAAAACAGCCCGCGCTCCAGTATCTCTCGATGGACGAAGCGGTCCGGCACTGCACGCTGGGCGTCGGGATCTGGGAGTGGGCAAGCAGCGACGGCGGCGGCGCGCCCGATGTGGTAATGGCCTGCGCGGGCGATGTTCCCACGCTGGAGACGCTGGCGGCGGTGGATCTGCTGCGCCAGCACTTTCCAGATCTCAAGGTTCGGGTCATCAATGTGGTGGATCTGATGGCTCTGCAGCCACCCAGCGAGCACCCACACGGGCTGCGCGATGCGGATTTCGACGATCTGTTCACGGTGGATAAGCCGATTCTTTTTGCCTTTCACGGCTATCCCACGCTGATTCACCGGCTTTGCTACCGGCGGGCGGGCCACAAAAATCTGCACGTGCGGGGGTACAAAGAGGAGGGTACGACCACTACCCCGTTCGATATGACGGTCATCAACGACATGGATCGGTTTCACCTGGTGCGCGATGTGATCGAGCGGGTCCCCCACCTGCGCGGGAGTGCGGCAGGGGTGAAGCAGCTTATGGTCAAAAAGCGGCTGGAACACGACGAGTATATCCATGAGCACGGCGAGGACCTGCCGGAGATCCGCGACTGGAAGTGGCCTTACTGATGGCGGTCCGTGAACGGAACATTCTGGTGATGAACGCCGGGTCGAGCAGCCAGAAATGCTGTCTGTACCGGATCGAAGGCGACGCCCTACTCGGCGACCCGCCCGCCCCGCTCTGGAAAGGAAAGATCGAATGGAGCGCGCCCGATGGCGCGCGGCTGACCGTTCTGGACCGGCAGGAGACCCTGCCGGGGGGAGAGCCCCGGGGCAGTGGCGTGTCGCGGCTGCTGGAAACTCTGTGGCACGGAAAGGCAGCGGTGATCGGCGGGCCGGGGGAGATCGCGGGGGTCGGGCACCGGGTCGTGCACGGCGGAAGTGAGTTTCAGGAGCCGACGCGGATCACCCCCGCCGTGAAGGAGGCGATCGCGCGGCTCTCGCCGCTCGCGCCCGCTCATAACCCTGCCGCGCTGGAGGGTATCGAGGCCGCGGAACAGCTTCTCGGACGCTATTCGCCGCAGGTCGCCGTGTTCGATACGGCCTTTCATCGTACCCTTCCCGATGCCGCTGCGGTGTATCCGGGTCCCCACTCATGGCTGAAGCAGGGGATTCGCCGGTACGGGTTCCACGGGATCAACCACGCCTGGTGCACCGAGCGTGCGGTGACGATGCTGCCGGACCGAGACCCATCGGACCTGCGCCTGATCTGCTGTCACCTGGGCAACGGCTGCTCGCTGGCCGCCGTGCGCGGCGGACGGTGCATGGATACCACGATGGGGTTCACGCCGCTGGAGGGCTTGATGATGGGCAGCCGCTCCGGCTCCATTGATCCGGGCGTGCTGCTCTACCTGCTCGAAGCGCCGGACGGCCCCACCGCCGCCGAACTGGGCCATATTCTGAATACGGAGTCCGGGCTGAAGGGTCTGTCGGGTGTCTCGGAGGACCTGCGCGCGGTCGTGGCGGCGCGGGATGCGGGCGATGCGCGCGCGCGGCTGGCCTGGGAAGTCTATATCCACCGGCTGCGCGCGCAGATCGGGGCGATGGCCGCAAGCCTGGGCGGCCTCGACGTCCTGGTATTCACCGCCGGGGTCGGGGAGAACAGCGCCGCTGTCCGCTCGGAGACCTGCGCGCCGCTTGGTTTTTTAGGGCTATTCCTGAACGAGCAAAAGAACCACGCCGTGTCCCAGAGCGGGCCGGGAAAAGAACGGGATATTTCGCGGGCGAATTCCCGCGTCCGTGTGCTGGTGATCCCGGC
>JACMJB010000024.1 GCA_014380815.1 Armatimonadota bacterium | reverse complement strand
GGGCTGGCCGGGCGTTGGGGAGGACCCGCACCCGGACGAGTCGCTCCGCCTAATCTGGGCGTTCGAGCGGGCGAAACGGGCGACGTCGGCAGGCGAGGTGGCGGAACTGATTCGCACCTACGGGCTGCCGCGTGAAGCGGTGCCGACCACGTATCTGAAAGAGGTTTCAGTGTGGGAGGCGCTTCTTGCGGCGAATATGCCGCTGACCGCGCTGATCCGGAACCTGGCGACAATGACCCGGATCGGCTTGCTGACGCCGGGGAGCGAGGCGACTCGCGTTGTCGCCGCGCAGCTGACAGCCGAAAAGCGGCTGAAAAGTGCGCGTGTCCATCCGATTGCGCTTCTGTCCGCGCTGAAGACCTATGTCGGGGGCAGGGGAGAGCGCGGCAACGGCACCTGGACACCGGTCGGGGCAATCACGGATGCGCTGAATACCGCCTTCTACAAGTCCTTCCGCAATGTCGAGCCGACAAACAAGCGGTGGCTGCTGGCCCTTGATGTGTCCGGGTCGATGGACGGCGGGATGATCGCCGGTGCGCCGGGCCTGTCGCCACGGGTGGCAAGCGCGGCGATGGCGATGGTCACGGCGGCGACCGAGAACGACTACCGAATGGTGGCGTTCACGGCCTCCGGCGGCGGGATGGGCGGACGGTGGGGCAGCGGAGAGTCCGGCCTGACCCCGCTGTCGCTGACTCCCGCCCAGCGTCTGGATGATGTGGTCAAGGCGGTTTCGAGCCTTCCGATGGGAGGCACGGACTGCGCTCTGCCGATGCTCTGGGCGCTGAAAAACAGGGTGGAGGTCGATGCGTTCGTTGTCTACACGGACAGCGAGACGTGGCACGGCAGCATCCATCCCTCTCAGGCTCTGCGCGAGTACCGGGACCGGATGGGTATCGCAGCGAAGCTGATCGTCGTTGGAATGGTGGCGAACGAGTTCACCATCGCCGACCCAAACGATGCCGGAATGCTGGATGTCGTCGGCTTCGACACCGCCTCGCCGCAATTGATCGCAGATTTCGCACGGTAAACCTCGGTGCGGTTTCCCTCCCGTTTTACGGGAAGGGGACCGCGCCTTTTTTGCCGCCTCAAACACCTTGCTCCCCATCGGCCTGAAATAGGACCTTTGGCCTGTACCGCACCCGGCAAAGTGGCGTATACTTCTACCAATCATGCCACCGCTCCTCGCCGAAAACCGTCTGGCAGTCGCCTTTTACGCAGCCGGATACCTCCTCGGAGTCGCCGTCTTCGCCCTGATGGCGCGACGTCGTCGGCTCTCGACAATGGGTATCTGGCTTCTGTCTTTTGCGGGTCTTGCCGGGGGACTTGCCGGAGCGAACCTTGGTCAGTGGCTGGGGTCGGGCGGGACATCTGCGGGGAAGACCATCCTTGGCGGGATTGCCGGGGGCTATCTCAGTGTCATTGTCGCCAAGCGGCTCCTTGGTCTGCACCGCCCTACCGGGGACCTTTTCGCGGTCGCGCTCAGCGCCGGAGAGGCCGTGGGACGCT
>JACMJB010000152.1 GCA_014380815.1 Armatimonadota bacterium | reverse complement strand
TCGAAGGGGATCTTTACGCGGGCTGTCGCGAGGGAAAAGGGCAGCCGCTGTCCGAGATCACCCCCTAACGATCGCTGGGCGGCGTTTTTTCCCGCGCCACAGCGACTGCGAGCAGCGCCCAGCCAGTCAGGAAACAGACCCCGCCCAGCGGCGTGATCGCTCCCAGGATACGGACCGGACCGGACGCGGACAGGCTGGTCAGCGCGAGAGCGTACAGACTTCCCCCGAAGATGACAATCCCGGCGGTGAGCAGCCGACCCGCCAGCCGCACCAGGGAAGGAGCGGCGGTGAATCGGTCGCAGGCCAGGCCGACAAACAGCAGGGCAAGCGCGTGGGCGAGGTGGTACTGTACCCCGGTTTCCCAGACGGCGAGCCAGCGGGCGTCCATGTGCAGCGTTTCTTTGAGTGCATGCGCCCCGAACGCGCCCAGGGCGACCGCCAGAAACGCGGCGACCGCCCCCGTCAGCAACAGCGACCTGCCGGTTGTTCCCATAGTTCTCTATCCTCTTCTTCCGTGGTACCACGGGGTACGCCGTGACATCCCGTGACGCACCGGCGGTGATACTGTCGAGGCGCGGCGAACTCCCGAACAGCCTTCGTGAAGGCGGCGGGCTGTTCCGCAAACGGAAAGTGTCCACAATTCTTCAGGATCAACAGCTTCGCCGAGGGGATCCCTTTTTGCACCAGCCTGTCTCCAGGACGAAGGGGTGAGAGGGGTCAAGCAGCGGCCTCCGCGGCACTCTGCACCGCCTCCATCAGGGTCGGGTGGACATAGACCGAATCGCGAAGGGTTCGCACGGGGGCGTCGGCGTTCATCAGGGCGACGTAGACATGGATCAACTCAGCGGCTTCGTCACCGACAATGGTCGCGCCAAGCAGTTTGTCGGTCTCGGCATCCACGATCACCTTGGCGAATCCCGCACGCTCGCGATACTCGCGGGCGCGCCCGTTGTGCAGCATCTCGTAGCGGCCCACTTTGATCGGTTTGCCAGATTTTCGCGCCTCCTCCTCGGTCACCCCGACCCGGCCAAGCTGTGGGTCCACAAAGACGGCGTAAGGGACAACACGCTCCGTGGTGTGGGAGCCATCGCCGGTCATCGCGGACAGCACGATCTTGTGGTCGTCCCACGATGTGTGCGTAAACATTGGCCCGCCCCGAATATCACCCACCGCCCACAGTCCGTTTACCGAGGTGCGCGAGTGCCGGTCCACCTCCAGAAAACCGTTTTCGTCGGGCGTGATGCCGACGGTTTCCAGACCCAGATCATCCGTGTTGGGCTTACGACCCACGGCGACAAACAGATGCGAGCCGGTGACTAACGTCTCCGCTCCGTCCTCGCTCTGGACCGTCACCGTGACGCCGCCCTCTGTTGTTTTCGC
The DNA here is from genome assembly GCA_014380815.1 of Armatimonadota bacterium. Lineage (GTDB taxonomy): Bacteria > Armatimonadota > Armatimonadia > Armatimonadales > Armatimonadaceae > JACMJB01. Next base: position 3,634 of record JACMJB010000152.1, on the reverse strand, counting down.
GACTTTAGTGACCGTGGAGGAGAGATGGAAAGTGATACCTTCGTTCTCCAGGATCGGCTGAAGCACCTGACATACGTCGTCGTCCTCGCGCGGCGCGATCCGATCGCCCCGGTCAATTACGGTCACCTGGCTGCCCATGCGCCGGTAGAACTGGCTCATCTCCAGGCCGATGTAGCCGCCGCCGAGTAGGATCAGGTGCTGGGGGAGCGAGTCGTGATCCAGCCAGTTGTCGGCGGTGAAGAACGGGGTGCCCTCCAGGCCGTCAAGGGGAGGGATCAGCGCGCGTGTGCCGGTATCCAGAACGACCTCGCGGGCGGTCACCAGGGGACCATTCTCGATCTGGACGAGAAACCCCTCGTCATTTTTCCCATTGAGGCGGGCATGCCCACGCAGCAGCTTGGGGTTCTCGCTGCCATTAATGTCTTCGTCCAGGCCGTCTCGCGACTCCATGACGACCTTTCTTGCCCCGGCGAGCACGGCGGGAAAGTCAATCGTGACTGTGGGGATCGTCACGCCGAACTCCGTGCCGCGCCGGGCCAGGTGGGCGACGCGGGCGGAGGCCAGAACCGCCTTGGTGGGCGTGCAGCCGAAGTTGACACACGATCCGCCCAGATACCGTCGCTCCGCCAGCGCGACCTGCTTGCCGTCCTTTGCCAGGGCAAAGACCAATGGGGTCGCCGCCTGCCCGGACCCGATCACCAGCACGTCGTAGTGCGGCATCGCCTCGCCTGCGCCTGTCTTTTCCACGCTGCTCCACCTTCCCGCAAACAAAAATTCTCGGTACGAGGGTATGATACCTGACAGAGCGCCCCGGCTAACCCCCGACCGGGGCTGGGGTCTTCCAGGGAACGTTTCGCGCGGGCAAAATGTTCTTTGGACGAATACCAAGCCCAGATGCGACAGCGCATCCTCCAGGGAAAGTGAAACAAGCAGCGCATGCCGAGTTACAAATCCGTGGACGCACCGCTAAGAGTAGCGGCGCAGACCCTGACCCAGGCAGTCCTTGCCGGACTGTCTCAGAACCCTCGCACCCTCCCCTGCCGTTTCTTCTACGACGAAGCCGGTTCCGTCCTCTTCGAGCGTATCTGCGATCTGCCGGAGTATTACCCGACCCGGACCGAGCACGGCTTGCTGGAACGGTACGCGGACCAGATGATCCAGGCCGCTTCCTTTGTCGGTGACAGCAGTCGCGGTCGCCCATTGACCCTGATCGAGCTTGGAAGCGGCAGTTCCTATAAGACCCGTCTGCTGATTGAGGCCGCGCTGCGCGCGCAAAACGGCCTGCACTACCTTCCTATTGACATCTCCGGCGAGTTCCTGCGGGAGTGCGCCGCCGCACTGCTGGCAGCATACGGGGAGGCGGGTCTCTCTGTCACCGCAGTCGCCGCCGAATACCACGACGCGATCACCCTGTTGCCCACGCCAGATGGCCCGCGCCTGTTTTTGTTTCTGGGAAGCAATATCGGCAATTTCTGTACCCGCTCTGCCGCCGACCTCCTGTCGCACCTCCGGCGCGAGATGACTCCGCAGGACCGCCTGCTGATCGGCGTGGATCTGGTCAAAGACATCACTGTTTTGGAGGCCGCCTACAACGATGCCGCCGGGGTGACAGCGGCCTTCAACAAAAATCTGCTGACGCGCCTGAACCGGGAGATGGGCGCGGACTTCGATTTTGAACTATGGGAGCATCACGCCCCCTACAATGCCGATGCCTCCCGCATCGAGATGTGGCTGCGGAGCGGCGCGGACCAGGTCGTGACCCTGTTCGGCGAAGACGGCGAGGAGTACATATTCCCGTTTCGCAAAGGCGAGGGAATTCACACCGAGAACAGCCACAAATACACGCCGGAGACCTTCGCCGCGCTTTGCCGGGTCGCCGGGCTGAGGATCGAGGCGCGATGGACCGACCCACAGCACTGGTTCGCCTCGTTTCTGCTGCGCCCGGAGGGGGGCGGCAAGTGACCGGGGAAAGTCGCAAAGCTTTTCTGCGCGAAGCCCTGACCGCCACCCGCGAGCAGACGCTGCGTCTGCTGGACCGGGTTCCCGAAGCGTTCCTGAGAACGCGGGTCCACGAGTTTTACAGCCCGGTAGGGTGGCACTTCGGGCACATCGGCATGACCGAGGAATTCTGGGTCTGCCGGGAAGCGAGCGGCGTGCCACCGCTCGATGACCGCCTGAGTTTTCTGTTCGCGAACCTGCCCGAAAACCCCAAGGAGGGCCGGGGGGAACTGCCGTCGCGCGCTGAGATCAAAGACTATCTCGCCCGCACCCGGCAGCGCACCCTTGCCACTCTCGAGACGGCGCATTTTGACGCCGCGAAGCCGCTGCTGTCGGGCGGCTATGCCTGGGAGTTTGCGCGGCAGCACGAATGCCAGCATCAGGAGACCATCGCCGAACTGCTTCAGCTTATCCACCAGACAATGGGCACAGGGCCAGATTCCCCCGCGGGCCGCGTCTGGTCCACCAGCGCCGCCGCGTCCGCGGAGACCGAAATGATCTCCGTGCCGGGTGGGACGTTCCTCATGGGGTCCGACGACCCCGGCGGCTATGACAATGAGAAGCGCGCCCACCCGGTCACAGTCGCACCGTTCGCTTTGGATAAGACCCCGGTTACGGCCCGGCAGTGGACCATTTTCCTGGACGACGGCGGCTGCCGACGACCGCAACTCTGGACACCGGAGGGCTGGGCCTGGCGGTGCCGCGAAAACACCCTTCACCCCGAATACTGGAAGCCGGGGGAACGTGGCGGCTTTCTCTACTATGGCATCGGCGGGCTGCGGCCCCTGCATCCCGATGAGCCGGTGAGCGCGGTCAGTTGGTACGAGGCTGACGCCTACGCCCGGTGGGCCGGGAAGCGCCTGCCCACCGAGGCCGAATGGGAGTACGCCGCCGCCTTCGCCCCCGAAACGGGTCGGCGGCGCCACTGGCCCTGGGGCGATCCGGTCGCTGTCTGCCGCGAGCCGTCCGCTGATGCCGAGACATACGCGGATCAGGGTCTTCGCGGCGACGGGCCGCTGCCGGTCGGAAGCCGACCGCGCGGCACGAGTGCACTGGGCCTGCAGGACATGGCGGGCGGCGTCTGGGAATGGACCGCTTCGCCGTTCCTGCCCTACCCCGGCTTCGAGGCTTTCCCCTACGATGGCTACTCGAAGGACCACATGGACGCCGCACACTTTGTCTGCCGGGGCGGGTCGTGGGCAACGGCGGAGAGCATTCTGCGCTGCTCGTTCCGCAACTGGTACGTTCCGACCTACCGGCAGGGGTTTCTCGGCCTGCGCTGCGCGGCAGGGACACGGTAGGTAGCGGGAGCCGAGACAGGAAGACGATGCAGGTTCAACTAAACAACGTCAGCAAGCAGTTCGGGGACGGCCGCAGTGGCGGCTGGGCACTGAAGCCCACCACTCTCGCCTTCGATGAGGGCAAAACTACGGTTCTGATCGGGCCGAGCGGCTGCGGGAAGTCAACGCTGCTGCGTCTGGTGGTCGGGCTGATCGCGCCGACCAGCGGCACGATCACCTTCGACAGCGAGCCACTTACCCGGGAGAAACACACCCTGCTGCGCCGGCGCAGCAGGGTGTGTTTCTCCCGGGTAAGTGGCTCGCTGTCGAAGGTGATCGTGCCGCTGGTCGGCGCG
>JACMJB010000151.1 GCA_014380815.1 Armatimonadota bacterium | reverse complement strand
GCCCCGCCGGACTGACTTTTGCCGAAGAGCCTTCATCGCGGCCCTGATGCTTTTTGGCGGACTTCTCTCTTTTGTGAGTGCGCCCAGCTTTGGCGCACCGGCCCCGCCCGGATTTTCCAATGGATATGTGCCCGTGGTTCTGCAGGCGCAGCTTCGGGACCGAAACGGCAAACCGGTTTCCGGTATTCCCCTTCGTTTTGCAGGCAGTTTGGAGGGTTTCGCCATGCTGCCGGGCGGGAGCAATACGGTACCCTGCCGCATGACCTATTCGGTGGTGGCCAGGACCAATTCCGAGGGTATTGCATCGGGCCGCGTTTTCGGCCCCGGTGGTGCCGGTCGGGCCGGGCAGGCGTGGTTCCGAGGGGAGGCGTCCGCCGCGGTCCGAATTGCGCCTGGCTCCCGCGAAATCCTGCTGCTGGCAGCCCCCCCGAAGCCGCAGACTGTCACACTTCCGCTGCTTCCCGGATTCGGGAATCCGTCCGGTGAGAGCAGCCTCCATTTTGATCTGCTTGCTTTTGAAGAGGCGGACCGGGAGATCGGCGGATTTCCGGTCTGGACTGCCACGAACGGTAAAACGGATCGGATCGTCGTGCTTCTCGAAGGATTCGATCTCTACAACGATTACACGGCAACCAACGTGATGCAGCTGGTATCGGTTGCCGGTGATATTCTGCGGCGGCGCGGCATCTCGTTTCTCATCGTCAACTATGCGAACTCTTACCAGTCGCCCGATCAGCTTGCACCCTGCGCCACGGAAGCGGTTCGTGCCGCCGCGAGGGTATCGGGCAGACCCGTTGCCCTGGCGGGTCTCTCCATGGGAGGGCTGGTCGCACGCTGGGCTTTGGTAGAAGCCGAGAATGCGGGGAAACCGCTGCCTGTCCACACGCTGCTGGAGATGGACACACCGAACCGGGGCGCGAACATTCATCCCGGCCTCCAGGCGATGATCGCACGCTATGGGGTGCGGTCCGACCGAGAAGGGATACAGAGCGCGGCGGCCCGTGCCCTTCTTTTTGCCCGCCCCACGGCGGTCGAGTGGCGGCGCATCGGCCTGCCTCTTGCGGACCGGCATGTTCCGATCCGCTGGACCGACAACTCTGCTGACCATGACGACTTTTACCGCCGCCTTCGCGCCCTCAATGCAAAGGGTGGTTACCCAACAACCATTCGACGGGTCGCGGTCGCAAACTCCAGCCGGGTGCTGAAGGCCCCTGGCAGCGGTTCCCTGCTGCATCTCTGGCTGCCCTGGGGCTTTGCTTGGACACTTGCCGCACGCCCTGCCGATCGTGCGCCGGGTTCGCTTCTGCCGCCCCAGTATGGGCGTCGGTTTGCGAGCTATTACCCCTTTGGGATTGCAGGCTCCTACCTGGGCGCGCAGCCAACGTTCGTCCCGGCATCCTCGGCGCTGGATGCGGAGGCGAATGAGAGGCCGCCCTTTGACGCCTTCTACGCTCGTCCGGATAATCAGCCGAACCGTCCCCACGATGACATTGACCCCGGTGCAGCGGCCTTTGTGGTACGCGAGATCTTGAGCGAGAACTGGCAGCCCTGAGACTCGATAACTGACTGCGTTGACTGCGTTGACTCAGTCGCGCCGCAGATTCTCGATTCCGACCGCGAAGTCCGCCGCCGTGAGCGCCTGAGCGGTGGGCGACAAGTCCGCATCCGCGATCCGGATCAGCGCCTGGAGTCCGGCTTCATTGACCAGCGCCCGCAGGTCCGCCCCGCTGAATCCTTCCGTCTGCAGCGCCAGCAGGGCAAAGTCCACGGAAGGGTCAAGCTGCGCCCGCCGCGCGAAGTTTTGCAGCAGGGCCTGCCGGGCGTCGTGTTCCGGCAGTGGGATCTCGATTTGACGGGAGAGTCTCCCGCCTCGAAGCAGGGCAGGGTCCAGCATATCCGGGCGGTTGGTCGCCCCGACAACAAAGACCCCCTGGTTTTGACTGAGTCCGTCCATTTCGTGCAGAAACTGATTGACCACTTTGTCGGAGTATTGGTGCATTCCTCCCGCGCGATTCGGCAAAAGGGCGTCCACCTCATCCAGAAAGACGATAGCGGGGGCGCAAGCGCGCGCGTCCGCGAAGAGCCGCGCGACATTTTTTTCGCTCTCTCCCACCCACATATTGTTCGTTTCGGCGGGACTAGTCGTCAGAAAAGAGCAACGAGCCTGGGCGGCAAGCACACGGGCGACCGTGGTTTTCCCGGTTCCCGGCGGACCATAGAGCAGCAGGCCGGTCGGCGGCTCCACGCCAAGCGCCCGTGCCTGGTGCGGGTTCTCCAGTACAAGCTGCGTTTGACGCAGTTCGCGCTTGGTCTTGGCGGGCAGGATCACATCGTCCCAGGTCAGCACGGCACTCTCCTCAGCCGACAGCGGAATCGGCGACGGCTTGATCTTCGGGGGGCGCAGTGGAACTGGCGGCATCCCTGGTGGACTGGCGCTGCCTCGCTGCGGGATCGGGATACTTCCCTCCAGAACGCGGCGTAGTGCGGCGTAGCTGCTGTTCTCAGGATCAAGGAGGGTCGCACGGCGGACGGCATCTCGTGCTGGGTCGTTTTCTCCCAGATGGCGCAGGGCACGGGCGCGGCGAAAATGGGCCTCCGCGTAGTGTGGTGCCAACTCTACCGCACGGTCGAAGCTCACCAGCGCCTGCCGCATCTCCGCCCGGTACGTCTCGATCCATCCGGTTTGCCCCAGCACCCGCGCCGTCGCGACGGAGGCCAGTCCCAGCAGCGCAAGCAACACGTCCGTTCCCGGTGGTGTCTTTTCTTCCGCGAGCGACATCGCATAGGGCATGACCGCCTCGCCTCGGCGCAGGTGCAGCAGGCCGCGCGTGTAGTGCAGTTCCGCCTCCGGGGTCAGCGGGTTCGCGGGAGTCATCAGGGTGGTCGGAGTTTGATCGTTCATAAGGAAAGTTCGGTACGGCAGGAATACCCTATTTTACCCCGGGAGCGAAACCGGAAACGCCCCGCGCACGTTTCCTCCCTCAGAACCACGATATTGATCGCCAGATTGACATCAACCGATTGAAGATGAAGCTTTCAGACCCCAATCGTGTCAAAATTGTTTGTTTTGGACCGAACTTTCTGTTTGGTCGCACGTCAAAGTTTCTGAACATCGCAAGGCAGGCTGGTATCTCAGCCTCCCTTGCACGATTCGCCCTTGAAACCGGAGCCGTCGCGAGCACTTGCATCGTCAGGAGAAACGAACCCAGTGAAGATCACATCACCCCGCACTTTGGAAACTCTGGTTGTCTTTTCCGGTGTCTGGATTGCTGCCTCCAGTCCCGCACGGGCTTACCTCGACCCCGGTTCTGGCAGCTATGCAATGCAGGTCGGAATCGCGGGGGTCTTTGGCGCGCTCTTTTCCCTGAAGCTGTTCTGGAGCAAAGTGAAAGATGCGCTTTCTTTGTCTCGCGGAAAGACAGCGGGAAAGGCAAAGGTCCGTTCGGCGTCGCCGGCAGGGTCCGCAGTAGCGGCTTCTTTTTCGGTCCCGTCCTCTGAGGTTCCTGCATCGTCGGCACATGAGCGAGCAGTCTGAATCCGTCTCGGTGCCAGCAGCCGAGTCCTCCTCTTTCCGCGACCCGTCGGGCTATGTTTTCCAGCGCGACGGCGTTCTGTACCGGCAGGTGAATCCCGCCGGGCGGGACGCCTACGCCCAGCTCATGCAGGGGGGGCTCTACGATGCACTGACCGGAGGGAACCTTCTCATTCCGCACGAGGAGGTAGCCACTGGCAAAGGCACAAGTCAGGACGCGCCTCCGGTGCTGCGACCGGAGCGTATCCCGTTTGTCTCCTATCCCTACGAGTGGTGCTTTCGTCAGCTACAAGAAGCTGCGCTAATCACGCTCACAATTCAGCGGGAGGCGCTCCGGTTCGGAATGTCGCTCAAAGACGCCAGCGCGTACAATATCCAGTTTCGGCACGGCAGCGAGGCGATCCATATTGATACCCTCTCCTTCGAACCCTACCGGGAGGGTTCCCCCTGGGTCGCTTACCGTCAGTTCTGTCAGCACTTTCTCGCCCCCCTGGCCCTGATTGCCAACGCGGAGGTGCGTCTGGGTCACCTCCTCCGGATTTTTCTGGACGGTATTCCCGTTGAGGTGGCCGCGCGGCTGCTGCCGCTTCGGGACCGCTTCAGTGCCGCGCTGCTGCCGCATATTTTCCTCCACAGCAACGCCCAGCAGCGCCACGCCAACGATGGCGCTCTCTTCCAGTCTGGCTCTTCCGCACCGCCACTGGGCACGGTAAGCCGGGTGGCTCTTCTGGGGCTGCTGGACAGCCTGGAGTCCGGCATCCGCCGCCTTGCCTGGAAACCCAGCGGCACAGAATGGGGGGATTACTATGAAGGCGGCACAAACTATGTGGAAGCAGCCTTCACGGAGAAAAAAACGCGGGTCGCGCAGTTGCTCCGTGAGATTGCCCCCGCCCCGATCCTGGTGCTGGATCTTGGGTCCAACACCGGGGTCTTCAGCCGGATCGCTGCCGAGCGTGGGATCTACACGGTCGCGCTGGATAGTGATCCCGCCGCTGTGGAGAAGAATTTCCGCGCCTGCCGCTCGCCAGGTGGGACAGCCAATCTGCTGCCGCTCGTACAGGACCTCACCAACCCAAGCCCGGATCTGGGCTGGGCGCTTTCCGAGCGCAGGTCGCTTTTCGATCGGTGCAGGGAGGCAGCCTCCCACGGCGTCACGGCGGCGTTCGCGCTGGCGCTGATCCATCACCTCGCCATCGGGAACAACGTACCGCTTCCTCGGATCGCGGCCCTTTTCGCCGACCTCGCGGCGCATTGGATCGTGGAATGGGTGCCCAAGGAGGATTCACAGGTGCAGCGGCTGCTCGCGACACGCCCTGATATTTTTCCGGATTACACGCAGGCTGCTTTCGAGGGCGCGTTCGCCGCTGCGTTTCATATCGAGAGTCGCGCCGCGATCTCAGGAACCCAGCGAACCCTCTATCGCCTCCGCCGCCGCGAATAGATCCATGCAAGACCCGTCTAAACCATCTTCCCTTTTACCTGAATCGCGCGCGCCACTTCCCGTTCACCCGGCGCTGCTGGCGCTGGCCTCGCTGCTCTCCCCGTTTGTCGCGAACCGTCTGGAGATCCCGCCCACGGATCTGATCCGCCCCGCGCTGGTCACGCTGGCCACGGTCGCTCTGATCTGGCTGCTGCTCTGGGTGACGCTGCGCCGGGATCTGCTCCGAAGCGCGCTTCTGACTTCCACCATCACCTTTTGGCTTTTCGCCTACGGTCATCTACCGCTTCTGTATCCGCTGATAACCGGGATCGGGATGCTCTTTTATCCCCAGATCTTTGCGGTCAACCGAAACCTGTTCTTATTTCCGCTCTGGCTGTTTGTGCTCGTTTTTGTGGTCACGGTCCTCATTCGCACCCGGCGCAGTCTCCAGGCCCCGACCGTGGCGCTGAATGCCACCGCGGCTGCCCTGCTCGTATCCGCGCTGCTGCCGCTCGCCGCCGACCGACTGCGGGTTCCTCCCTCCGGCACCGAGACATACGCGAAACGCCAGCGCGAGGGGAGCATTCCGGCGGGAGCGAACGGGACGGCGCCGCAAAGCGGGACTCCGCCCCCACTCCGCGGCGCGCTGCCGACACCCGCCGCGCCGGATATCTACTTCATCGTGCTGGATGCCTACGGGCGGGAGGATGTTCTTCGGCAGTATTACGGGTTTGATAATGCGCCTTTTATTCGGCAGCTCGAAGAGAAGGGGTTTTTCGTCGCTTCTCAGAGTCGCGCGAACTATAACCAGACCGTGCTCTGCCTCGCCGCAGCCCTTGGCATGCGTTATAGCGATGATATCGGACACAGCCAGCCGCCAAACTCACGCAACACACTCCCGCTGACCGACCGCGCGGACCGGAGCGCGACCGCTGCGTTTTTGAAGGCACGAGGGTACCATTATCTTGCGGTCACCACGGGCTTTCCGCTCACACTTGCCTCCAGTGCGGACATCCTTTATGGAAATGACACTACCCCGCCTGTGGAACGACTGACCGCCTACGAGAGCCTGCTGATCGGCATCACCCCGTTCTGCCTGGTGCCACGGGTGAACCGAACCCTCTATGACGGGCACCGTGATGCGCTCAGTGCGGCCTGGCATCATCTGGAGGCGATCCCCACGGAGCAGCCCTTCCGCAAGTTCGTTTACGTCCATCTTCTCGCCCCCCACCCCCCCTTTGTCTTTGATGCCCAGGGCAGATCCGTCGCCCCGGAGAACAAACCGTACAGTCTGGCGGATGCCTCCGACTTTCTTCGGACAAATCCGCGCGAGATCTACCGGGACGGTTATGTGAAGCAGATTCAGCACGTCAACCGCCGGACTCTGGCCGCGCTTTCCATAGTCCTGAAAAAGTCGTCAACCCCACCGATCATCGTGCTGATTGGCGATCACGGACCACGCCTGTGCCTGGACTATCAGAGTCTGGACAATACCGATGTTCGCGAGTGTTTCGGAAACCTGTTCGCGGTTTATCTGCCCGGCGGGGCGAACCGCGCGCGCACCCTGTTCGGGGACACGATCAGTCCGGTCAACAGCTTCCGGCTGCTCTTTGATCAGCAGTTCGGCGCGACATTTCCGCGCCTGCCGGACCGCAGTTATTATTCGATGCCGCGCACCCCGTACAAAGTCACTGACGTGACCGAACGTACCGCGCTTTCGGCCCCCAGATAGCGTCTACTGGCGTGAGACGCTCAGCACGTACCGGGCCTCCTTCTCCGCTTCTTTGGAGTCCTTGTCTTTTTTCGCACCCGACTCTTTTGCCTGCTCCTTTTCTGGCTTCGGCACATCCGAACGCAGAAACAGGCGAATGGTGTAGTCGGAAGTCCGGTTCGCGATGCCGCGGTAGGCACGGCGGCCACCCGCGACATCGCCCGCAAACAGTGGGAAGTCGGATGAAGGCGCGAGTACGGCAAAGCAGATGGCGGAGCTTGAGGTGCGGACTTCGATATTCACGGCATCGCCCCGTGTGAAGCTTGCGGTGTAGTCACGCACCTGGCCCGGCTTCAAGGTATCGTTGCGGACAACGGAGGCGCTGCGGAAGCTTCCGAAGATCGGCAGGCGTTCTTTGACGAGGTTTTTGCTCCTGCCTGCTTCCAGCGCCAGACGAGCGGTCGCTTTGTCGGTCGCCGACAAGATCTGCGCGGACGTCGAGGTCACGCCCAGCAAGGCGGCAAGCACCCCCGACGCCGCACCCAGGCTTTTGAGAGTAGTTTTGTTCATTTCGATTTCCTAGAGTAAGTTATGCCCAAAACCAGCGGGCACCCTCCAGCCTCCCGTGACATATCCAAGAGCAGGGGGCAAATTTTCGGGCAGACAGATATTTTACGTAATTTCAGTGGATTTAATCTTATCTTAACGCTGCATACGACGAGTCGGGTTATGCTGTTTCGGGTTCCACTGATGGGACTGGATCTGCTTACTGTCTGAGACGCATTTTCATCGGAGGAACCAACGGATGCAATCATTCACCTGGGGCCGCGCGCTCTGCTCTGCGGGAGTCCTGCTCTCCCTCGCCCCTCTTTCCTTCTCTGCCGCTCATGCGCAGGTGACCGTTACCAATCTGGTCGCGGGCGATAATGCCACCGTGCAGCCCGCTGGGCCACGAACGGGCGGCAATGGCAAGGTTTTCTTCAACATCGAGGGGAGCAGCAACGGGGCTTTTTCAAGCTACGGGGTGCTGGACTTCAATGCCGGGACTTTTGCCAACGTTTCCAGCATCAATAGTCTGAACCTGAGACTGACGAATGCGCCCGCCGGCTTCACGAGAACGGGACCGATCAACTTTTACCTGGCGACTAATACGACAGCCAGCATCCAGCCGGGCGGCGGCCTGAACTTTGTGGGCACCGGCGAGGGAGTCTCCAGTGGCGGGCAGCTTGGCACCCTGTTCTCTCTGGGAAGCGGCGACTTCACCGCCACCGGGACGAATTTCAACTACAGTCTCGCTCTGACGGGAGCGGCGGCCCAGACCTACTTCGCCAGTCAGCTTGGCGCTGGTGGAACCCTGCGCTTCGTGATCACTCCCAGCACACCCGGTGTGGCAGCGACTTTTGCGGGGGTGCAGTTCAACACGATCACAAGCCGACCCAGCCTCAGTTTCACCGCGACTCAGGTCACCACCCCGCCTGTAGGCGGCGCGGCCCCGGAACCGGGTACACTGGCGCTGGTCGGAGCCGCGCTCGTCGGCGGCCTCTCGGTGAGGACCGCACGACGGCGACGAGGCTAGTTCTCCCCGGCTGCCTTCCTGCTGAAAACTGCGCCGCTTCGCTCCGCACTGACCGTGGCAGCGAAGTGGCGCAGTTGTTTGTGGTGACGGTGCGCTTCTCGCCGAATCTCGCCGGTTAAGCGGGGATGCGGGATCTGGTGAAAGCCGCGCGACCGCAGCAGAAATTTCCCCCTCCGGTTCGCGCTGCGGCCGTACTTTCAGCGGCGTCTCGTGATTTCCTGTGATCTCCTGTGGTCTCCTGACTGATCGCAACGGGTATGCTATGCCCATGACGAACCATGAGGTCGCCCGCCGATTCGAGCGCATCGCGGATATTCTGGAGATACAGGGTGAGAACCCCTTCAAGATCAAGGCGTACCGGCGGGCGGTCGAGACTATTGACGCGCTCTACGAGCCGCTGGAAAGCATTGAGGCACGGGGCGGTCTGGGCGAGATTCCCGGTTTCGGCGAGGCGATTGTCGCCAAAACACGCGATTTTTTGACCACTGGCACCACCAAGCTGTACGAGCAGATCAAAGATGCCGTGCCACCGGGCGTGGTGCAGATGGCGGCGATTCCCGGTGTCGGACCAAAGACGGCGAAGACGCTCTGGGAAACGCTGGGGATTCTGAGTGTGGAGGCTCTGGAGACAGCGGCGCAGGAAGCGCGCATACGGGTTGTTGCCGGGTTCGGACCCGCCAAGGAGAAGAACCTCCTGGAGGCCATCGCGCGTCACCGACGCCTCTCCGAACGGGTTCCTCTATACATCGCCCTTCCCTACGCCGAGCGTATGGTCCGCGCCTTCAAAGCGCGGCCTGAGGTGACAGCGGCGGAGGTGGCCGGGTCGCTAAGAAGACGGCGCGACACGGTCGGTGATCTGGACCTGGTGGTCGCGACGAGAGATGCCGCCGCGACCGCCGAAGCCGTTGCCGCCCTGCCCGGCATAACCGAGATCACCGCGCAGGGTGGGCAGGAGGTGGTCGGTTTTTGTGATCTTGGCCTGCGCGTGGATGTCCGCCTGGGGACCCCGGAAAATTTCGGCGCATTGCTGCATCATTTCTCGTCGGGAAGGGAGCACAACCGGCAGTTGCGGGAACTGGCGGAGGCGAAGGGCCTGAAGATCAACGAATACGGTGTCTTCGACACCGCAACCGGTGCGGAGACGTTCGAAGGCGAGGACGAAGGCCAGATCTATCAGGCGCTTGGCCTTCCCTTTATTGTCCCGGAGCTTCGCGAGGGCCGGGATGAGATTGCGCTTGCCCAGCGCGGCGCACTGCCGCGCCTGATAGACGAGGCGGACTTTCGAGGCCAGCTCCACGAGCATACGACCTATTCCGACGGCACGGCGACAATCCGCGAGATGGCGGAGGCGGCGATGGCGCGAGGCTACGAATACCTTGCGATCACCGACCACTCCCGGTCTCTCCAGGTGGCGAACGGTCTGACCCGCGAACGGATTCTTCAGCAGCTTGACGAGATTGCCGCACTGAACGAGGAGTTTCGGGGCCGGGGCTTCACGTTATTGACCGGGCAGGAGGTGGACATTCTTGCCGACGGTTCGCTCGATGGGGATGAGGACCTCCTGGCCCGGCTCGACATCGTTGTGGGGTCTGTCCATATCCGGCACAAGGAGGACGAGGCGAAGATGACCGCGCGGGTCGTCCGGGCGATCGAAAACCCCCATCTGGATATTCTGGGACACCCCACCGGGCGGCTGCTGGGACGGCGGGAACCGTTCGAGATGGACCTGGAGGCGGTTCTGGAGACCGCCGCGCGCACCGGAACGATCGTGGAGATCAATGCCTCTCCGGAGCGAATGGACCTGCACGACGGCTACGCGCGTCGCGCCAAAGAAAAAGGCGTGAAGTTGACGGTGAATGCCGATGCCCACTCCGCACAGGGGCTGGCGCTTCTGCCGTGGGGGCTGTTTATGGCACGGCGCGCGGGTCTGATCCCGGACGACGTAATCAATACCTATGACCTGCAGCGGTTGCGGGCGGTGCTTCAAAAGGGCCACGCCTAGCGCGCTCGCGGGTTCAGAGGTTTCGCGGCGGACAGAACGCTGTATAGTAGCATAGCAGCGTTGACCGCGAAGCTCCGGCATTGGTGTCAACCCCCAAACTACCCGACAGGACTCTGACTTTTTGCGAATGACCACCCCGATCCTGAGCAGCGTGGAACTACCCGCCCCGCTGCCACGCTCCTTCTACCTTCAGCAGACGCTCATCGTGGCGCGTCGCCTTCTCGGCAAGACCCTGGTACGCCGATTTCCCGATGGCACGGTCGCCACCGGGCGCATCGTGGAAACCGAGGCCTACACCGCCGATGATCCCGCCTGCCATGCCTTCCGGGGCAAAACCGAGCGCAACCGGGCGATGTTCGGCCCTCCGGGCCATGCCTATATTCACCTGAACTATGGCCTGCACTTCTGCCTGAACGCCGTCACCGCTGCCGAGGGGGTGGCGGAAGCCGCTCTGATACGCGCCATCGAGCCGCTGCAGAATGCATCACGGCTGTTCCGAAATTACTACGGCGAGGTCGCCGCGGAAGACGCTTTTACCCCGGAGTACCTGGAGTCCATCGCACGGGCGGATAAGCGGCTTGGCGCAGGGCCTGGTCGCCTGTCGAAGTCGCTGGCGATTGATCGCAGCTTCGATGATACCGATCTTGCCGAGGCCGACAGCGCCTTCTTTCTGGCTGAAGGTGCGGAGGTCCGCGAGGAGGAGGTCGTGACGACCACGCGGATCGGGATCACCAAGGGGGCTGACCTGCCCTGGCGCTTTTATGTCCAATCCTCGGGGTTCATCTCGAGGCGATGAGCGGCATGCCCGGTGCGGCGCAACTCGCTGCTGCCGCCCTCACCGCCCTTGCGATCAGCGGCGTGGCCTGGCGGGTCCGCGCGCTCAGTCGGTCCGGTGCGGCAGCGGCGGCGGGTGTCGGTTTTTTGATCTTCGGGTTTGGCGGCGGGCCGGGCGCGGCGGCTCTGCTTCTGTTTTTTGTTTCGTCGTCGGCGCTGTCACGGCTGGGCAAAAGACGCAAAGCCTCGCTCGACTATGAAAAGGGTGGCGAACAGCGTGATGCCGGTCAGGTGCTGGCCAACGGAGGGGTCGCCGCGCTCTGCGCGCTTCTGATCCCTTTTTTGCCCGAGGCTCCCTGGCTCCCTGCCGCGATGTTTGGGGCGATTGCCGCCGCAAATGCCGACACCTGGGCCACCGAGATCGGATCGCTTGCCGCCCACCCGCCGCGTCTGATCACAACGCTGAAATCTGCGCCTGTCGGTGCATCGGGCGCGGTTTCGCTGCCGGGCACTGTTGCCGCGCTGGGCGGCGCGCTGCTGATCGGGGCGGTCGCGCTGTTCTATCACTTTGGCTGGCAGGGAGTTCTCACGGCAACACTGGGCGGCTTCGCGGGCGCGCTTTTCGATTCGTTTCTGGGCGCGGCGGTGCAGGTGCAGTATCGGTGCGCAGTGTGCGGCAAGCTCACGGAGCGTCACCGTCATCATGACCAGCCCACGCACTGGGCAAGGGGGGTGCGCTGGATGCACAACGACGCCGTGAATGTCCTCGCCACGCTCTGCGGGGCGATAGTCACGGCGTCGCTGTCGCTGCAGCTTTAGCGCCTGGCGGCTATTCGGCGCTGGTCAGGTCCGCGCTGGTGAAGCGCGAAAGGGAAAGATTCAGCCCCTCCGCCATGACCTGCTCCGCGAGGGCCACCATTTGGGCGGCTGTGCAGGTGGACTTCAGGACGACCTGCCACGCGCCATCGTCCTGCTGCGTGGCAGAGAACTCTGTTCCGCCCATCTTAAACACCAGAGCCGAACTGGTGTCCGGAATTGC
>JACMJB010000150.1 GCA_014380815.1 Armatimonadota bacterium | reverse complement strand
GCGGCGAAGGCGGCGATCTGCCGGTAGAACGGATTGTCGTCGGGTGTGAGAGGACTGGCGGGCATCGAGATCCCGCCCTGCACTGTCGTGCCGGTGCCGCGAACCGCCTTCGTCAGCGCCGACGCTTTCCGCGAATCGTGGGTCAGGAGGCCGCCGTCACCCGCGATCTCGAAGGTAGTCGCGAAGCCGCCGGGGTCCGCCCAGGTGGCCTCCAGGTGGCTGACAACCCCGGTCTCATGGCGGCAGGTCAGCAGGGCATAATCCAGATGGTCCAGCCGCTTGTCCGCGAGGCGTTCAGTCAGGCCCTGCGCATAGACCCGAATGATAGGGCCAAAACACCACTGCACCCAGTCAATATCGTGGACCAGCAGATCGAAGATCACGCCGCCGCTCTGGGACACGTCGGCGTACCAGTCGTCGTGGGCGTGGGGAAAGTCGCCGCCGCGCCGGGTCCGCACCGAGGCGGGAGTCCCAACCGCACCGCTCTCCACCAGCCGCTTGGCATTTGCATATTCCGGAAAAAAGCGGACCACTTGCCCGACCGTGAAGACCTTCCCGGCTATTCGGGCGGCGGCGATCATCGCGTCGCAGTCGGTAGGGGTCAGCGCCATCGGCTTTTCGCAGAGAACGTGCTTCCCCGCCGCAAGCGCGGTCTCAGTCAGAACGCGATGCAGCGCCGTCGGCACCGAGATCCCCACTGCGTCAACGCCCTCACCTTGCGCGGCAAAGAGCGCGTCCGCATCTGCGTAGACGCTCGCTCCCACCGCCCCGATGGTTTCCGCCAGCGCGCGCGCCGCGTCCCGCCGGGGGTCTACAATGGCGACGATCTCCGCGTCGGCGAGCCGCGCCCAGGCCCGCGCATGGGTCGCCCCGATATGTCCCGCCCCGATGATCGCCACGCGCAGGGTGATTCGCTCGTTCATTTGGTGCTGTTTTCCTGCGCACCGGTTCGACACCTGGTGCCCCTGTTCCTGCAGGACCGGCTGGTACTCTAGTGGGCGTCACCGCCCGCCGCCGCACCCGGTTTGGGGGGGCGCAGCAGAAAGACGGCAGGAAGCGTGAGCAGAAAAGCGATCAAGATCATCAGGAAGGCATCGTTGTAGCTCATAGTCGCCGCCTGCCGGGTGACCGTGGCATTGAGCTGCCCCAGGGCCAGGTTTTGCGCCGCGGCAGGCGAGTAGCCGTGCGCGACAAGATTCCTCGCGATGGACTGTAGCCGCTCCTGAACGGCGGGATCACCCGCGTAAAGGTAGCTTCCGATGATGTTCTTGTGGAACACGGTCTGATTCTGGACATAGGTCCCCAGGATCGCGATCCCGAACGACCCGCCAAGCTGACGGGTCAGATTGATCAGGCCCGACCCCTGCTGAATCTCGCTTGGTTTCAGACTGGAAAAAGCCGCAAGGTTGATCGGGGTGAACAAAAATCCCAGTGCAAAGCCCCGCACCATCAGGGCAAGGCGTGTATCAGGGATTCCGCTCTGGGTGGTCAGATGCCCCAGATCCCACATCGAGAGCATAAACAGCCCGACTCCCAGAACGATCAGCAGTCGAGGGTCTACCAGGGGCTTTTTCCCGCCCAGCAACCGCCCACAGAGGATCGCGCTTACTGCGGTCATCAGGCCTCCGGGAAGGAGGGTCAAGCCTGTTTCCGTCGGGGTAAAACCCAGGATGCTCTGCGAGAAGACCGGAAACAGATAGATACCACCGTACAGCCCGAAGCCCAGCGCGATAAACAAAAACAGCGAGGCGGTCAGCTCTTTG
The DNA here is from genome assembly GCA_014380815.1 of Armatimonadota bacterium. Lineage (GTDB taxonomy): Bacteria > Armatimonadota > Armatimonadia > Armatimonadales > Armatimonadaceae > JACMJB01. The sequence goes on along the minus strand of JACMJB010000150.1, from coordinate 934 downwards.
TTTTTGAGGATGCGAAAATTGACGATCGGACTTTTGTTGCCTGGCCATAGCTCCCAGAAGACCATCGCGATCAAACAAGCGACCGAAAGTATCGTCAGGCGCACAATCGTCGCTGACTCGAACCAGTCATCCTGATTTCCCTCTTCGAGAACGTACTGCAGCGAGCCTAGCCCAACGGCAAGTAGGCCGATCCCCAGCCAGTCCACGCTGCCCTTGGTCAGGGGCGTATCCGAATCCTGCAGAAACGAGGTCACAAGCAGCAGCGAAATAATGCCGATCGGGACATTGATAAAGAAGCACCAATTCCAGGTGTAATTATCGGTGAGGTAGCCGCCGAGTGTCGGGCCGAGTGTCGGGGCCATGATGATGCCGACGAGAAAAATGGACTGGACAATGCCCTGCTGTTCTTTGGGAAAGATCTGCCGCAGGGTCGCCTGGGCGGTAGAAAGCAGGGCCGCGCCGCCCGCCCCCTGGACAACGCGCCAGAAGACGATCTCGCCGAGCGTGCGGGAGGTCCCACAGAAGAAGGACGAGAGAATGAAGACCAGAATCGAAAACGAAAGGTAGCGTTTGCGTCCGAACCGCCCCGCCAGAAAGGCGGTCATGGGCAAAACCACAACGTTCGAGAGAATATAGCCGGTCGAGACCCAGGCGATCTCGGTGTTGGTCGCGCCGAGGTTCCCGCCCATGGTCGGCAGGGCGACATTGATAATGGTGGTATCCAGCACCTCCATGACCGCCGCGGTGACCAGACCCGCGAGGATCAGCCAGCGGTACTGAGTGGATTTGTCCACGGCGGCGGTGCTGCCCGCGGGGCGCGTGCCGGGACCGGAAGTTGCGATTGCGGTTGCCATTTTTGATGCTGCTTTCTTGCCGAACCTCAGGTCACCGCCCGCCCGCTCCCGCCCCGCCCCCGGCGGCTCCCGTGCCCCCG
>JACMJB010000149.1 GCA_014380815.1 Armatimonadota bacterium | reverse complement strand
GGCGAACCACCCTCTGGAATTGGAGCGTTTGTGGGAGCCATTCTACCGGGCGGACCCGTCCCGCTCGGCGGAAACCGGTGGGAACGGTCTCGGGCTGGCGATCTGCCAGCGAATTGCCCGCCGCAACGGCTGGTCGCTCATCCTCCAGCGTGACCTTGACGGGGTCCGCTCGGAGGTGATCTTTCCTGTTGTCCCCCGCTGAGATGAGAGTGAACTTCGCTGTCCCCGCCCCGTCAAAGCGGGAAACAAGCAAGCGATCCTGCGTGCCGAAAGGGGAGAACTCCGGTGTGTCTCCGAAAACTCAGATACCCCGTTCCGTGTCTTATCCTCTGTTTCGCTGGTGGGCTGCTGGCATTGGCGCAGACGGCGCCTGTTCCCGGCGCGACCGGTGCGATGAACGCTCCTGCACCCTCCCCACCCCCGCTGACCATAACTGAAGTGGGGCTGAAGGCAGCGGCCGCGTATAGCCAGGCGAACCGCGGGCAGGCAATGCTGGTGATGCGAGAGGGGAAAGTGGTCTTCGAGCAATACGACAGCGGCGGATCTCCGGACCGGCGACAGATGCTTGCCAGCGGCAGCAAAAGCTTTGTCGGGCTGGCAGCGGTCGCGGCGGTCGAAGACAAGATCCTGAAACTCGACGATCGCGTGTCCGAGGTGATTCCCGAATGGAACGCTGATCCCGCCAAATCACGGATCACCTATCGGCATCTGCTGACACTGACGAGTGGCCTGACGGCGGGTGAGCGCGGGGCCGCGACCCGTGCCCCAAGCTGGCGGGCGATCGCCGACAAACCGATGCTGGGAAAGCCGGGCAGGCAGTTTGAGTACGGGGCGTATCCTCTCAACACCTTCGCCTACGCGCTGGAACGGAAGCTGAAAACCGAGACGTTCGAGGCGTATTTAAAACGGCGGATCCTGGCGCCGATCGGGATCACCGCGGAATGGCGTTTCCGGTGCGACGACGGGCACCCGCAGGTGGGGGGCGGAGCCTTTGTGACAGCCCGTGACTGGGCGAAGTTCGGGGAGTTTGTCCGCCGGGGCGGAACCGTTGACGGCAGGCAGATCGTCAGTCCCGCACTGCTGGCGGAATGTTTTCAAGGGACTCCGCAGAATCCCGCCTATGGCCTGACCTGGTGGCTGAAGAAATCGGTTTCGCCCGAAATCGTCCGCTCCATCCCACTTCTCGCCGGGGAATGGGGCGAGGTCGCGAACTCCCCCTGGCTGCCGGGCGATCTGGTGGCAGCATGCGGCGCGGGAAAGCAGCGGCTGTACGTGGTCCCCTCGCTGCAACTGGTCATCGTCCGTCAGGGGGCGCTTTCGCAGAGCTTCTCCGACCTGCCCTTTCTGCAGCTTCTGTTCCGCCCGCCGGGAGCGTCCGGGGTGGTGACAGAGGCTGCCGCCGCGCCCGCTTCACCCTCCCGGCGGTCTGGCGGTCGGCGAGGCCGGAGGGCGCCGTTCGGTCGCTTGTAGCCGAACCCAGACAGACGCGGTCCCGCGATCATTCCCAGTCGTCGAGGCCGAGCAGCTTTTTGCCGAGCGGTGTCAGTTCGGCGGTCCTGCCAAGTGTCTCCTCGATCTCACGCGGGTCGCCGGGAAAGATCTTGTTCTTGGGCGGCGTGTGCTCACGCCACTGGCGGATCCGTTCCTCGCGCTGCTCCGACGCCGCCGGGCGCGCCGGGAACATGGAGATGTACTGCGCTAACCGGGGCTTCGTGGAGACGTTATGCCCGTTGCCATGGGCCAGCATCACGTCCCAGATAATCAGATCGCCCGCCTTGCCGACAATCGGCTCCACCGTTAGCCCCGAAAGATTCGGACCGCGCACGTTGCGGTCCACGGGCTGCGTCTTCACCCATTCGTCAAAGTGCTTGTAAAGCCAGGGAACGCACTGAAAACCACCCATATCGGCCTCCGTGTCGGTCAGGTACAGCACCCCTTGGACGCGCCGCTCGGAGGGGGGCTGAGAACTATCCCAGTCCCAGTGCGTGAAGCCCTTGTGATCGTACTCGGGATGATCCGGATGGCGGGGCGGCTTCAGGTTCACACGGTCGAGGCTCACCCACAGCTTTTCCGTCCCCAGAAGCTCCGCGAACGCCTGGTAGACACGCGGATGCTGGCGGTTGTTCCACATCGCCTGGTGCTGATACATCTCGATCATGCCGCCAAACGGCAGTGGTGCGCGGTACCAATCCTGTGGGTCGTCGGGGTTCAGGCCAGTAAACTCCCAGATAGCCTCCACCATGGCCCGCAGATTGTCGGCGGGTACGGCACCGGGTACGACGAGGTAACCGTTTTCGGCGAAAAAGGCGTGGTCGTCATCAGAAAGGATCGGCATTGCTGGCTCCTCGTATCGGCGGGTGACGCCCGCCGACAAAATCTCTTGATAATTGTAGCAAAGAAACCGGGATTTGAGAACACGATCCGCTCCTCCGATCTGGCCCTGTGCCACGAGAGGGTTCGCCTTGTACCATGCTACAATAAGAGCACATGAGCACTATGGGTCACTCCTCTGTTTTCCAGTACGCCGCAGTGGTGGGCGCATCGTCCGGGATGGGCGCGGAGATCGCGCGGCAGCTTGCGGCGACAGGGGGGAGGGTCGCACTGGTGGCCCGGCGCGAGGCCGAATTGAGCGCTTTGGTGGGGGAGATCAATGCGGGCCGCACCGAGCCGATCGCCTTCGCTTACACGCACGATGTCCATTGCTATGCGGAAGTGCCCGCGCTGTTCCAGAACCTCTGCCGGGACCTGGGCGGGCTGGATGCCATCTTTTACGCCGCCGGGGTCATGCCGCGCATCACGGATAGCGAGTACAGCTTCGATAAGGACCGGGCGATGATCGAGGTGAATGTCCTGGGGGCGATTGCCTGGCTGAACGAGGCCGCCCAGCGGTTTCAGGCGGCGGGGAAGGGAACGATCATCGGGATCTCCTCCGTGGCGGGGGACCGAGGACGGCGGGGGCAACCGGTCTACTGCACGTCGAAAGCCGCGCTGGACACCTATCTGGAGGCGCTGCGCAATCGGGTAGGACGCAGCGGGGTGCGCGTTGTGACCATCAAGCCCGGCCCTGTGGATACGCCAATGACAAAAGGGCTGGACAAACTGCCGATGCTCGTCTCCGCACCGGAGGCCGCGCGGCAGATCATCGCCGCTGCCGTGAAGGGGAAGCGAGTCGCGTATGTGCCCGGAAAATGGCGGCCGATCATGGCAGTGATCCGCTCGATCCCGTCGCCGATCTTCCAGAAGCTGAATCTTTAGCTGCCCTACCATGAGCCTTCTCGCCGAAAGTCCCCACAAGATTGAACTGACAGGCCCGGAGACGTGTCCGCAACGCCCCTTCCTGCCGCGTGACCACGCCGAGTCTGTGAGTGGCTGGGGGGAAAGCTGGCGGACCGTGGGCTATGTCTACCGTCCCACGACGGCGGACGGAATCCGCGACGTTCTCACCCTCGCCCGCGAGAAGGGTCTGCAGGTCGCCCCGCGCGGCGGCGGTAACTCGTACGGCGATGCCGCGACCGCCCGGGAGCATCTGGTGCTGGATCTGACCCGGATGAACCGGATCCTCCACTGGGACCCCGAAACCGGCGTGATACGTGTGGAGCCGGGAGTGACGATCCGGCAGATGTGGCAGCAGGGTATCGGCGATGGCTGGTGGCCCCCGGTCGTGTCAGGCACGATGCTACCGACGCTTGGCGGGGCCGCGGCAATGAATATCCACGGTAAGAATCATTTCCGCGCTGGTGTTCTGGGAGATCATATCCTCCACTTCGATCTGCTGCTGCCCGCCACCGGCGAGGTCGTCCGCTGCAGCCGGCAGGAAAACCCGGATCTATTCTTTGCCGCGCTGGGCGGATTCGGGGTGCTGGGTGTCTTCACCGAGATTCGACTGCGGCTTCGAAAAGTCCACTCCGGACTGCTCCACGCAAACCAGCACGTCGCGGGGAACCTCGCCGAAATGTTCGAACGGTTCGAAGCGCTGACCGCGCAGTCGGATTACGCGGTCGGCTGGATTGACGGCTTTGCCAAGGGCGAAGCGCTGGGTCGTGGCCTGGTCCAGACCGGGCAGCACCTCGCACCCGGCGAAGACCCCCGGCCCGCGCAGACACTTCGCGTCGCGTCGCAGGAACTTCCCGACACACTGCTGGGATTCTTTCCGAAATCCGTTGTTTGGCGGCTGATGAAGCCCTGGATGAACGACTTCGGGATGCGGACTCTGAATGCCCTGCGCTACCACAAAAGCCGCTTGATTCCCGCGCCCGCCCACACGGAAACGCACGCGGGCTTTCAGTTTATGCTGGACTACATCCCCCACTGGAAGCGGGCCTACGGCGCGCACGGCCTGATTCAGTACCAGTGCCAGGTCCCGGATACCGCTGCCCGCGAGGTGTTCCGGGAGATACTCGCGCTCTGCCAGCATCGCGGCCTGATCTCTTACCTGATTGTCTTCAAGCGCCACCGCGCCGACAACGAATACCTGATGAGCTACAGCGTGGACGGCTGGTCTCTCGCTCTGGATTTCAAGGTGACCACGGAAAATCGGGAGCGCCTTTGGTCGCTCGCCGCCGAGATGGACCGGATAGTGCTGGGAAGCGGGGGACGGTTCTACTTCGCCAAGGATAGTACCCTGCACCCGGATCGCCTTCAGTCGTTTCTGGGCGAGGAGCGCGTGCAAAGGTTCCTGGCCCTGAAACGCCGGGTGGACCCTGAAAACCTGCTCCAGACCGACCTGTACCGCCGTCTTTTTACCGGCGCGGCGGATACAACGGTCGAAGCGCCGCTTCCGTCGCCCCTAGAAATCCCTCGCTAACGCCCATGCCCGACCCCAGCCGCAAGCGCGGCGCCGACACGCGCAACCCCCATAATCTGCCGACCAAAGTCTGCGCCGCCTGTGGCCGCCCCTTCACCTGGCGAAAAAAATGGGAGCGCGACTGGGAAAACGTCCGCTACTGCTCCGACGCCTGCCGCCGTCAGGGAGATACAGGAAAGGCGTAATCTGCCACGCTTCTCCTTGACAAAGTGCTCGGCCATGCCTACAATCGCCGCAGGAACCCCTCTTTTTCCTCTTTTATATGCACCCATTCGAAACGGCCCTGTCGGTTTCCACAGAAGACATCGAAATTTCTCTCCCGGGCTTCCGCTCCGCACCATCTATTTGTCGCTTCCGTTCTGAAACAGCTTGGGGGCTTATCTGAACTGCCTTTTACCCGGGAAGACGACCCGCGATGAAACAACTGCTTCAGAAAGCTGTAGTCGCCGTAGAATGTGAAAACAGCCTCTGGATCGCGGGTCAGATGCCG
>JACMJB010000148.1 GCA_014380815.1 Armatimonadota bacterium | reverse complement strand
GCATGTTCGCCGTCGTTTCCTCATGAAGCCGAAGCAGCGAGGAGCGCAGCCGCCCGTGCGGCATTCGACAGGCGAGCGAGGTCACGTATCCTCCGGCAAGCGAGGCGTTTTTCCCCGCGGCTTCGCTGGCAGCGCCACTGTCGGCATAGAGGTCTTCGACGGGAGTGCTGCCGAGCAAAGGCGGCGGGGCGGACGCGCGGAACGGAAGCGGCTGCGGTTCGCCCATGCCAGGATAAGGCCACCAGACCTCGCGATCGCGAGAGTGGAGTACGACGACCTCGCGATCGTCGGGTTCGGGCAGGGCCAGGCGGCTGACATAGACACCCAGTGCGGCGCACACCCGGTCGCGGGTCCGGGCAGAGGTGGGAAGTCCCTTCTCCAGGCGAAGGATCGTGTTTTTATCCACCTCCGCTTTATCCGCGACATCCCGGACGGACAGCCCTTGCCGGAGACGGAGGCGCTGGATTCGCGCGCCGAGCGTCGTGGGGGAAAGGTCAAGGTCGGCGGCGTCGGCGGCGGCGGCAGCGGCGTTGTCTTCGCTGAGTCGCATGGTTTGCGTCGTTTCTACCTGCATGATTCTCCTGTTCGGCGGCTCTTAATGCTGCTTGCCATACAGCGCTTCCGCCGCCGCCACGGCCATACGCTCATTGGAGTGGCCGACCCCCGGCACGGTCACCAGACGCCAGCGGAACTTGGCGTTCATGGCGGCGGCGGCGTCCCGCCCGGTTTTGTAGAAGAACTTGCCCCGCGCAAGCCGGTACAGCCCCTGCCGATCGGCTTCGGACGAATGGTACAGATCGGGGTCCTTGGGATCTATGTCCTCTTCGCCCAGCAGGACGATCAGTTCTTTTCCAAAGTCGGTTTTCAGGGTCTCCCCGGTCGAGGGGGTGTTCCGCAGGCTGAAGGGATATGGGTCCGGCCCGGTGAGGGTCGGGAGCGTGTAATATCCGGCATTCGCCGCGACCGCGCGTCGGCAGCGGGCCTGGGGCGCGAGAAGCGCGAGGCGATGGACAAACTGCCCGCCCGCCGAATGCCCGTAAAGATCGTACCGCCGGTTTTTGTTGCCCGTGATCTGTTTCACGTGATCGAACAGGCGCTCGATGACCGCAAAGGTCCAGGTATCGGGCGGCTGCGGAGATTTGTCGTCCTCGCCCAGGACATTGCCCCGGTTATATTTGCCACCAGGATAGTCGGCACGGGAGAATTCGGGGACCAGCAGCAGCACACCGTGTTTCTGCGCGAGGTCCATCCACTGGTTCCGGTAATCCTCCCCGTTTCGAAGGGTCCCGTGCATCACAAAGAGTATCGGGATCTTCGCGGCCTCTTTGTCCACCGGCAGATAGTACCAGACCGTCAGAGGCTTGCCGGGGTTCACCTTGGGGTCCGTGACCGCGAAGTGTCCCTTGCCCAGCGTGATGACAGGCGGTGCCTCGTCCGCGGCGAAAGCGGGAACGGGCAGAAGCGCCGCGCCCACGAGCGCGCAGCGTTGAATCAGTTGACGCCGGGTCATCGGGATTGTCCCTTTCCGCCGATTTCGGCGAAACGGACCGTATCGCCGGGAAGCAGGACTCGGAGCCGAATATCGGCGGCCCCCAGGCGTCCCTCCTTGTCGCGCCGAACGGGAGACAGGGCGCGGACCACCATCGCCTGTCCCTCCCGCACCGTGATCGTGCCCGCCGTGCCATCCACCTCGACCCAGCCTTTTTCGTCCACTCCCAGCCCGATGCGCTGGGGATGGCTGAGAACCATCCCCAGCAGGCGCTGCGGTCGCTGACGCGCGAGAAAGTGACTGTCCACGAGAATTCCCGGCAGAAGCCCAAGGCCCGGTGCGGCGGTCATAGAATCCTGAGAGAGCTTCTCCAGGTCACCATCGCCGGTCGGCATCCACTCCCCCATCAGCGATGCCCCCGCGCTGGTCCCACCGACCGCCCCGCCCCGCTGATAGAGGGCGCGAACGGCAGCGGGGATCGGGGTCCTGGCAAAGAGTTCCATCAGCCGGTTTTGATTGCCGCCGGGGATCCAGACTCCGCTCGCGGTCTCCAGAAGGGTCAGCGCCTCCGCGATGCCTGCGGAATCGCTCGGCTTCACCACCAGCGGCGCGGCGACATTCCTGGCCCCATTCTGCCGCAGCCAATCCAGGGAGCCTTTGGATTTCGCGGCGGCATCCTCGGAGGTCTGCGCCAGAACGAGGATCCGCGCGTCCGGACCGCCCGCCCGCGTAATCAGCGCCCGGGTCGTTTCGGGGGCGGTGCTGCCGCCCCCGTGGATCAAAAGGAAGCCTGGCCTGTTTCTGATGTCGTTAGCGGCCATCACTTTGCCCGGAGCGGCTTTCCGCAGGCGGGCCGCCAACGCCCGCAGCTTTCGCCGCCTCGGACTGCCCTGGCCTTCGAGTCGCGGAGGGGTCCGGGCCAGGGTCACCCGGATAAGGCTTATAACAGCCCGACGTCAACAGGCTGCAGAGCGCAAAGGCATAATAAACAGTGGTTCGTATTTTTGGCATGGCATTCCTCCCCTTGTCCCACGTCTCTATTCGCCAGCATACATGTATTTGTAAGCCTTGATCCCGCTTGGCATCGTCGCGATCTGGAACAGTTGCTCAGTCCGCATCGCCTTAACGTGACCGTCCGCGAAGGCAATGGGGCCGGTACCTATTTCGTACTTCACACCGCCGAAGTCCTGTTTTCCGACGAAGGAGAAGCGGCCTGCGAACGGCATGCTGCCGTAGGGTGCTGCAGGGTCGGTGGTGTCAATTGGCGCGGGGGTTCGATTACGACAGGAGAACCCAAGATCGAACTGGTAGGCTTCCAGTATCAGCGCGGTTTCTGATGGTCGAGCGACCTCAGCCATAGACCGCGAGGCGCACACGCGCTGCGCGGCGGCAGGGGTTCCACAAAAAGCGGCACCCGCGCTGCCGAAATAGTCAGAGCCGCCGACTGAATTGTAGCCACCAATACCATCCATATACGCTTTATCAAAATCCGTCCCACCGATATTGGTCTTGATTTTCGTCTGCCATTGAGAGGAAGCACTGGCATCCTGACCGGCGAACCAGCGCCATCGGGGCAGCATCGCATAGGACTTGGGAATTCCACCACTGGTGGAACCAGCAACCACTTCGGCTTGGTCGCTGGCATTGGGTGAATAGCAGATGCGCGTGTTCTTCAGATAGGGCATCAGGCTCTTTTGCCAAGCGGAGTCGTAGTCAATCGCATCCGAGGCACTGTCCACGCAGACAAAGGGAAAAACTTCGTCGTAGTCCTGTGCGTACTGCATCTGTCCGAGAGCAAGCTGGCGCACATTGCTTGCGGAGCTTGATTGCCGGGCCTTGTCGCGAGCCTGAGCGAAGACGGGAAACAAGATCGCGGCGAGGATCGCAATAATGGCGATCACGACAAGAAGCTCGATGAGGGTGAAGCCAGACCGTTTCGGTGCGAGGCGTGAGGCGCCATGAGACATTGTTTTTCCTCCTGAACCGGACAAAGACGCCACCTATGGATTTTGGATCGGTGGCGGAATCAACGAAAGAGCAGCCAGAGGGATGCGCCACACCGCGCGGGATTCTTGATTCTGATCAAATTCCGACTGTCTGAATTTGGACTGTCGGAATGAGGAAATATAGCACGGGTTTCCCGGCGGCGTCAAGGGCTGGCGGCGAAGTTTTCGTGTCTTTTTTATTCGAGGGGAAATCGGTATAGACGAGGGCTGTTCTCGACCAGCAGGCTGCGCTGATCCAGCTGCGCGACGGTGGCGTAGTCTATGATGGGGACTCGGTGCTGCAGACCACCGGCAGGGACTCGTTCGATGGGCAGGTCTTGAGCCAGTGCCCAGGCGATGTCCGGGGCAGGCGGGGCGAGGCGCTTCATCCCCGGCAGCCAGCTCAGCGGGCCGGGTTTCGGCACGGGTGGGAGGGCGTTTTCCGCGGTTTCGACCACGGACCCGTTTTCCCAAACAGTGAAGCCCCAATACGCCGTGGTGTCGGAGGCATCAGGAGTCGCCGCGCCGCGCCAGAGGAGGGTGACACGCGGCGGGAAGATCTGGGAAAGCGCGGTGCCCTGTATCTGCATCCAGGCGCGAACCGTGGCGTTGGCGGAGTGGTCGGCTGCATGGAGGTAGTCCACGGTTAGTGCGCGGAAGGACTTTGGGCCGACGCCATCACTCAGAAGCAGTGAGGCTACGAACGGGGGGAATTGCCGGGCGCGCTCGAAGTAGCGAAAGACCTGGCCTGGCGAAGATGCACTGAAAAACAGGGTTGTAGAGAACACGGTTTAAGGATGATACGACTGGCAGGAATGTTCCTGCCAGTCGCGATCTGCCTACGAAGAGTGCCTTATTGCCTTAAGGAGGCACCAAGCGCCTCGCGCTTGGTTTCAGAAGGCGCGGTCCCACTCACTGAATTTGGAGTGCTATCTCCTGAAGGGGTGGAGGGGCGAGACAAGGTTGGTGGAGACGAACCCACGGAGTTGCTGCTGTCCGTGGTACTTTCTTCCGGGCTACAGCCGGCGGTCATGAGTGTAGCAATAGCCAAAACGATTGCTGGAAGAGTCCGGAGGCGGATTTCTTGCATAATGCGATTACTGCTCCCGATCTGGGCTGAACCAGTAACGATGGCAGCTGTTTTGGTCTCCGTACATCCCTTGAGGGAATCCCGAAGCGTCAATGATGGAAAAAGGATAATTGGCGACTTGGGCGATCGTTGCTGGGCTTGGTCCGGAACTCATATTTAGCCACTTTACATGACCATCCGCATAGGAAATGTTCATTCCTTTTCCATGAACCCAAGCAGGCTGGTCAAACCCGAACCATGTGGAAGTCTCTCCGTTGACAGTAGGACTGCAGCCTGTTTTTCGCGGGACGAAGACGCAGGTGCCATTGGCCGCGCTGGCCTCCGTACAGCGCAGAACCGGGTTGACCTGCGAGAAACCCTCCTCGGCTGACTTTCCATAACCCTCCCACAAAGCAGGTATTATTGCTGGGTTCTTGATGATGGACGGGTTCGCCATATTCAGCAGGCCGTTGTACACCTGCGCGATGCGGTACGTACGTTTTCCGGGTGCCATGGTGCTTTTCGGCAGACCGACGATCTCGTAGTAATCCGTGTAATCAGCTGAAGGGCAGTCGTGGACACCATCGCTTTTTACATAAGTCTCGACGGAGTTTGGCCAAACTGATGCGGATCTTGCGGCAGCGGCAGCAGAGATCGAAGTGGACCAATCTGGGGGAGCAAAGTAGTAGGCCAGATGATTCCAATTCGCCCCCTGGATTCCAATTGCGAGCGGAAACGTCTCGTCGTAATCTTGGACGTAAAGCATCATGGCATTCGCTAACTGCTTCTGATTGCTGAGACAAGAAGATTGACGGGCTTTTTCTCTGGCCTGGGCGAAGACCGGAAACAGGATCGCGGCAAGGATGGCGATGATGGCGATCACCACAAGAAGCTCGATCAGCGTGAAGCCACGGTTGGCCTGTGCGGGGACGACACGACCGGAATAGTCACGGTTCAACAAAGAAGTCACTCCCTACTATTGGGCGGGTTGCCCGAAGATGATAAGAACCCGAAACCTGATGATCCTGTTCGTGCGTCGCGTCGGCAACCTCTTTTGGGAGGCAGCGACTCATGGCACGCTCAGGACATAATTTCCGCCGAAGCAACGTGGGTTCGTGCGGCAGCGCCACTGTGTGATCTGCCTGTCATCCGTTGCGGATCGGGAGTCCGAACTCGCCTTCCGAAAGACCGGCGAACATTCTGCGGCTGGTGGCGTAAGGGGGTGGCGACATCGCCAGGGGGCAGTAACCATTGGAAGGAAGACAAGAAATAACTCTATACTTAACTCCGTTTTTTGGTTATGAAGCTGATAATTGCATATTCAGAAACGAATGTCAAGGTTTTGAACGGATATTTCGTTACTCTTTTTTTCGAGGGACCGTCCGGTCTGATCTATTGCAAATCAATCGAAAGGCAATTGCAAAACGCCGGACTGAGGCTACCAATCGCCGACGGAAAGCACTTCTTCTTCAAGCAGGACACCGAAACGACCCTGAACCTCCGTCTTTACCCGGTCCGCAAGGCGGCGGAAATCCGTGGCGGTCGCATCGCCCAGGTTAACGAGAAAGTTGGCGTGTTTGTCAGCGACCCCCGCTCCCCCCTCGCGCCAGCCTTTGCAGCCCGCTTCCATGTTCAGAAAGCCCGCCGGGACCACACCCGCCGCTTTGAGCGGTTCGGGAAGACCATCAAGGGAGGCCGCGAGATCGCGGTCGTTGACGTTTTTGAAGAACGATCCCGCGGATGGCTCCAGCGGCTGCTTGGCGCGGCGCTCGGCCTGGTAGCGTTTGGCGCGGGCCAGGATCTCGTCGTGGTCCCCGCCCCCGGTCAGCGCAAGGTCCACGTCCAGCACCACGGTGCGGGGCGGGATTTCGCGGCGAAGACGGCTGTCACGGTACTCGAATCCCATCCATTCGGGGCCGTAGTTTTCCACGATCCCATCATGGAAGGCGCGGACCCGGCGCACCAGCGGCCCGATATTGCCTCGGTATGCCCCGGCGTTCGAGACCAGCGCGCCACCAACGGTGCCGGGTATCCCGATGGCCCATTCCAGGCCGGAGTAGCCGCCCCGGGCCGCCTGCAAAAAGAGCGACCCGAACGAAACGCCGCAGTCCGAGTACGTGACCGGATCGCCGACACGCACGGTCTTGCAGCGGTTCTGGATCACCAGGCCACGAAATCCGGAGTCCGCCATCAGAAGGTTGGAGCCATGCCCGATCAGCAGGTAGGGAACGTTTGCCTCCCAAAGACGAGGGAGCGCGCGGGCGAGCGAATCCACGTCGCGGGCGGGCCAGAAGAAGCGCGCGGGACCGCCGACCCGCAGGGTCGTGTGCCGCGCCATCGGTTCGTTCTCCCGCAGTTCCGCGGCAGGGATGATCTCAGGAATCTGGTGCAGCCAGAAAGGGTCTGTGGCAGGATACGGTTCAGGGGGCATACGGAGCACTCGCGGAAAGTGTATCACCGACGAGCGAACGGAGGCAAACCGGGAATCCGCCGCGCGGGAGATCGGGAGATACAGAGCGTTCCGGGTTTGTTGACCGGGGCAGGGAGAGCACCCGCCCAAAGAGCAGGTTCCGGTTCACCAGTTTTCGAAGAAAATGGGCAACAGACCGAAGGTTTCCGGCGTATGTTAGATAGGGAATCAACCCGTGATGGCCCGGAGGCCGCGCGGGATGTTGCCGTGGGAACGGGAACGCGCGGGCTGTTTTGGTGGTTGGTGGTTCCAGCAGGATGGATTACGGGGCGGCGGAGTGGATCGCCGGACTTTGGGAATCATAGCGGTCACAACGGACCGTCATGATATAATGTCCGCACCGTCGGCGAGGGAGCCTTCTTCCCCCGGGCGGCGCACTGAGCGTTCGCAGCGCACCAGAGCCTCCTGTCGCTGTTTTTATTCCTGCATCTGCAAACGTCGAAAACAAAGAACACGAACTGTTAGACGCCGGTGGTGCTCACCGATCTGCGGAAGCGCAGGGGCGGAGCCAAACGGCTAGAAAACACGATGCTGCGGAAGAATCGCACATTGTGGCCTGCCTGAGGAGGCATTATCGTTGAACCGATATATACGACCGGCACTGCTGGTATTAGCGATCGTCGCGGTGGCGATGCTCGCACGAACGCTGTTTGGCGCCCGTTCGCCCTTTGGCGATGGCCCTCAGCAGGTAAAATACAGCACCTTTATTGACCAGGTGGAGCAGGGTGATGTCATTGCCAAAGGGGTGATTCGCAAGAACCTCTTTCTTGGTGAGTACAATGAGGGTGCTCCCGGCGCAACCAAAAAGAACCGGGAGTTCACAGTCACTCTTCCCGATTCTCCCCAGGCGACCGCAAACCTGATTCAGCTGCTGCAGAGCAAGAAGGTGACCTTCGACAACGCGAACACCGGCCCGATGGACATTCTGACGAATATCGCGGGCATGTTACTGCTGCCGCTGGGCGTCGTCTTGATCTTCTGGCTGTTCTTCCTGCGACAGGCCCAGAGCGGCGGGAACCAGGCCCTGAACTTCGGACGGTCCAAGGCGCGCCGTTTGGGCGACAACGTTCCAAAGGTCACCTTCGATGATGTGGCGGGCGTGGATGAGGCGAAGCAGGACCTCCAGGAGATCGTTGAGTTCCTGCGCAACGCCAAGAAGTTCCAGGCACTGGGCGCGAAGATCCCGAAGGGTGTCCTGCTACTCGGCCCTCCCGGATCGGGCAAAACGCTCCTGGCCCGCGCAATCGCGGGCGAGGCGGGAGTCCCCTTCTTCCATATCTCCGGGTCGGATTTTGTCGAGATGTTTGTCGGCGTGGGCGCCTCACGTGTCCGTGACCTATTCGATACCGCAAAGCAGAACCGCCCCGCTCTGATCTTTATTGACGAGATTGACGCTGTGGGTCGGCAGCGCGGCGCGGGATGGGGTGGCGGTCATGATGAGCGCGAGCAGACCCTGAACCAGTTGCTGGTGGAGATGGATGGCTTCGACCCCAACGCGGGCGTCATCCTGATCGCAGCGACCAACCGACCCGATGTTCTGGACCCGGCGCTGCTTCGTCCGGGCCGCTTCGACCGGCGCGTGATCGTGGATGCCCCGGATTTCCTGGGACGCAAGGCGATCTTGGGGGTCCATACCCGTGGCAAGCCGCTGTCCGAGGATGTGAACGTAGAGAACCTGGCTCGCCGGACCCCCGGCTTCTCCGGGGCGGATCTGGCGAACCTGGTCAACGAGGCCGCGCTGCTTGCCGCCCGCCGCGAGAAGACGCGCATTGAAATGACCGACTTCAACGACTCGATTGACCGAGTCGTGATGGGACCGGAGCGCAAGAGCCGCGTCCTGTCCGAACGGGAGCGGGAGGTCGTGGCATACCACGAACTGGGCCACGCGATCGTGC
>JACMJB010000147.1 GCA_014380815.1 Armatimonadota bacterium | reverse complement strand
CTCTTTCTTGATGAACCAGAGGCGCTCGCGAAGAACGTTCAGTACGTTCAGAAAATTGTGCTGGGTCTGAAGCGCGGGGGGCTGGCAATCGGAGCCGCGCATGGCTACCCCCCCCTGCATACCTCGTGGAGGGTGCGGGGGTTGATCGGGCTTGGCTTGGCGGCGGGGTGGCTGTTGCTGCTGGATGCCGTCACGGGACTCTTCAGCAGTGGGAGGCCCGGCCCGCTGGTGGGTGCGCTCGGCGCGGTGGTCGCGGTTGGCTTGGTCGCGTTGCCGCTGGCCCCATCGTTGATGGGAATCAAGCTTGCCGCACTCGCCTCCGCCTGCCTCTTCCCATCGCTCGCGCTGCTGCGAAAGGACGCTCTGCGCCCTGCGCCTCCGGGGCAGTCTCCCCTGATTGTCGCGATGATGCGCTTCGCCGCCGCCTGCGTGATAACCGCGATCGGCATTGCGTTTATCGTGGGACTTCTCGCAGACCAACCGTTTCTGCTCAAGATTGACACCTTCATCGGAATCAAGCCCGCGAAATTGATCCCGGTGTTGGCTGTCGCCGTGATCTATAGTCTGGCCCTTCGTGCCGATGGGCGGCGAACCTGGAAACAGGCGCTGGTCGGGGCGAAAGACCGGATTCTGCGTCTGGGAACCCAGCCGATCCTGCTCTGGCAGCTTGCCGTCGCCATCCTTGCGTTCGCGGTCCTCGCGGTTTTGGTGATGCGCGCGGGCAACGATCCCGGGGTCGGCGTTTCCGGCGTCGAGCTGAAGATCCGCGGGCTGCTGGACCGCCTCCTGCCCGCGCGCCCCCGCTTTCAGGAGTTCCTGGTGGGACATCCCGCCCTGATTCTTTCGTTTGTGCTGGCGGCGCGGGGACAACGCACGTGGGCGTTCCCCTTGTTTCTGGTGGGGGCGATCGGTCAGGTCTCCCTGCTGAATACGTTCTGCCATCTGCACACTCCGCTTCCCACCAGTCTGTGGCGAGCCGGGATCGGCATCGGAATCGGTATCGTCGTGGCGCTGACTCTCTATTTTCCGCTGGACCGACTGTTCCTGCGCCGTCTTCCCCCCGCCGCCGCGAGTCCCGATGTCCCGTAGACCCCGCAGGATCGCCGCTCTTGGCTACTACGGATTCGGTAATCTTGGCGATGAGGCGGTCCTCGCGGGAATCCGTCAGGCCCTGGGGGAGACGATCCCGGAGACCGATTTCCTGGTGCTGTCCAACCACCCGCAGGAGACCCGGCGTCTTCATCCCGGTGTTCAGGCGGCGGATCGCTGGAAATGGCAGGAGGCCGTCGCCGCGCTGCGGGGAACAGACCTCTTCATTCTCGGCGGCGGCAGTCTTTTGCAGGATGCCACCAGCGTGAAGTCGGTGATCTGGTATGCACTGATGGCACTGATCGCCCGCCGCCGTTCGCGCCGCGTCCTCTGGTGGGGGCAGGGGATCGGCCCACTGCAAAGCACCCTCTCCCGAACTCTGGTTCGCCGTATCGCGGGTCAGGCGGACGCGCTCACGGTGCGTGATCTGGCTTCCGCAAAACTGCTCCACGAGATCGGGGTACGGACCACCCCTGAGGT
>JACMJB010000146.1 GCA_014380815.1 Armatimonadota bacterium | reverse complement strand
TATCGAGGGACTCAGCGCGATTGTGGACTTGAATGCGCAGCGCGTGATGAAGATCGAGGACACCGGCGCGGTGCCGATCCCGCCCGAATCCGGTAACTATGCCGCGCGTTACCTCGCCGAGGTTCGCCAGGATCTGAAACCGATCGAAATCACCCAACCCGACGGTCCCAGCTTTGTGGTGAACGGACATCATGTCCGCTGGCAGAAATGGGACTTTCGGATCGGGTGGACGCCGCGCGAGGGGCTGGTGCTTCATACGGTCGGCTACGAGGACGGGGGACGGGTCCGGCAAATTCTCTACCGCGCCTCGCTGTCGGAGATGGTGGTGCCCTATGGAGACCCCTCCTCGGGGCACTATCGGAAAAACGCCTTTGATGTGGGTGAGTTCGGGGTCGGCATCCTCGCCAATTCACTGACCCTCGGCTGTGACTGCCTGGGTGAGATCCGCTACTTCGATGCGGTCATGGCAGACGCCTGGGGTGTCCCCTACACGCTGCAGAACGCCATCTGTCTGCATGAGGAGGACTTCGGGATCCTCTGGAAACATACGGACTGGCGTACCGGTGAGGCAGAAGTGCGGCGTTCGCGCCGTCTGGTCGTTTCGTTTATCACCACGGTTGGCAACTACGAATACGGCTTCTTCTGGTATTTTTATCAGGATGGTGGTATCCAACTGGAGGTCAAGCTGACGGGGATCCTGGCGACTGGCGCACTGAGGCCCGGTGAGACCAGCCCCTACGGCGCGATGATCGCCCCGCAGCTTTATGCGCCGAGCCATCAGCATTTTTTCAATGTCCGTCTCGATATGAGTGTTGAGGGGGATGCGAACACCGTCTACGAGGTGAACACCAAAGCGGTTCCACCGGGTCCGGAAAACCCGCATGGAAATGCGTTCCGGCACCACTCGACCCCGCTTCGGACAGAGTCTGAGGCCCAGCGCCTGGTGGACCCATCGTCGGCCCGGTATTGGAAGATCGCGAATCCTGCAGTGAAAAACCGCCTGGGGGAGTCGGTGGCCTACAAGCTGGTTCCGGGTGAGGCCGTCCTTCCGTTCGCACAACCGACCGCGAGCTTCATGGAGCGAGCCGGCTTTCTGACCAAACATCTATGGGTGACCCCGTTTCACCCGGACGAGTTGTACGCATCGGGAAATTATCCGAACCAGCACCGGGGCGGCGACGGTCTGCCGCGCTGGACCATGGGAAACCGCTCGGTGGAGGACACGGATCTGGTCGTCTGGTATACGTTTGGGCATCACCATATCCCTCGTCCCGAGGATTGGCCGGTGATGCCCTGCGCCTACACCGGTTTTCACCTCAAGCCTGTCGGTTTCTTTGATCGTAATCCGGGCCTTGATGTCCCGGTTTCGCCGCCGCATACCGCGGGAGACTGCTGCCCGAGCGGTGACCAGTAGCATTCGGTTCCTGCCGAAGCGGTTCTCGTTCCGGGACAGGAGCACCGGCGCAAGTTATAATGACGGTAACCCGAACCGTTATGCAAAATCCCCTCTCCAGTGACTATCAGACCCCGCTTGCGACCCTGGAATGTATCGTCGAACGGGTGACATTCCACAATGCTGAGAATGGTTACTCCGTTGTCAAGGTGACGCCCTCCGAAACAAAGGCGAAGGCCAAAGGCGACACGATCACCGTTTTGGGAAACTTCACGAACCCCGTGGTGGGGGAGTCGCTGCGCTGCCATGGGCAGTGGATCAAGCACCCGCAGTACGGCTCGCAGTTCAAGCTGGAGAAGTACGAGACGCTGCGCCCCGCGAGCGCCGCCGCCATCGAAAAGTACCTGGGATCGGGCATGGTCAAGGGAATCGGTCCGGTCATGGCCAAACGCATCGTGGATAAGTTCGGCGAAAAAGCCCTCGACATCATCGAGAACACGCCCCGAAAGCTGACACAGGTGTCGGGCCTCGGCGAGAAACGCATTGACCTGATCAAGGCCGCCTGGGACGAGCAGCGCGAAGTGCGCGCGATCATGCTGTTTCTGCAGGGCCATGGCGTCTCCCCGACCTATGCCGTCAAGATCTACCGCAAGTACAAAGAGCGCTCCATCGAAGTGGTGGAGAAAACGCCGTATCAGCTCGCGACCGATGTTTGGGGAATCGGGTTCAAGTCGGCGGATAAGATCGCCCAGAATGTCGGAATCGCGCTGGATGCCCCGGAGCGGCTGGAGGCGGGCCTGATCTTTGTGCTGAATCAGGAGATGGAGGGCGGGGGACACTGCTTTTTGCCCGAAGACGATCTGATCAAGAAAGCCTGCGAAATCCTGCTGCCCCAGACCGCCCCAAACGGCGACGAACCCGCCGACAATGAGTCGGTCCTGCGCGCTGTAGCCATCGAGAAGGCGCTGCAGTCGCTACTGGACCGCGAACTGCTGATCGCCGAGACCGTCGAACTGCTGGGGGTCCGCGACACCGCGATCTATACGCCGTCCATTCACACAACGGAAAAATCGGTCGCGGACCGGATCAACACCCTGCTCAACTCGCCGTGGAAGACCCGCCCCAAACCCGCCGAGATTGACGCCGTAATGGAGAGCCTGCCGAACTTCGATACGCTTTCCGACGAACAGCAGCAGGCAGTCCGGCGCGCGCTTTCGGAACCGATCCTGGTGCTGACCGGCGGCCCAGGCGTCGGGAAAACGTTTACGACCAAGACCATCGTTACCGCCTTCGAGAAGCTGGGCCGACGTCTGCAACTGGCGTCTCCAACGGGCCGGGCGGCGAAGCGGGCGGCGGAGGTGACCGGGCGCGAGGCCAAGACGATCCACCGGATGCTGGCCTTTGACCCGGAAAAGAAGGGCTTCAAGCACGGGCCGGGCGAACCGCTCGAACTCGATGTCCTGATCGTGGACGAGGCATCCATGCTGGACCTGGTGCTCACCTACCATACGCTCCGTGCCGTACCCGATGGAGCACAGGTGATCTTTGTCGGGGATGTGGATCAGCTTCCCTCCGTCGGGCCGGGCAACGTTCTGGCGGACCTGATCCGCAGCGGGCGCGTCCCCGTCGCGCGGCTGACGCAGGTATTCCGCCAGGCAGCCGAAAGCAAGATCATCAGCAATGCCCACGCGATCAATCGGGGCAAAATGCCGGAGCTGCTGCCGCCATCCGCGATCAAGTCGGAGGGCGCGGACTGCGTCTTTATTGAAGTCGAAGAGAGCGAGGAGATGGCAGAGAAGCTAAAGGGTATCGTCTCGCTGTCGCTTCCCAAACTCGGCTTCAAGCGGGATGAGATCACGGTCCTTGCCCCGATGCAACGGGGCAGTATCGGGGCAAGGAACCTGAATGATGTTCTGCAGAGCGTGCTGAACCCACCCCGCCCGGATAAGGCGGAGTTGACCCGTGGCCCGTTCACCATTCGGGTGGGTGACCGCGTGATGCAGCGGCGCAACAACTACGATAAAAACGTCTTCAACGGCGATGTCGGCAACGTCACCGCGATTGACAAGGAAAATCAGACCGTTGGGGTTCAGTATCCGGAGCAGGCCGTCGAATACGATTTCGCCGATGTGGACGAGTTGGCCCATGCCTTCGCGAGCACCATACATAAAAGTCAGGGATCGGAATACCCCGCCTGTATCATCGCGATCCATACGCAGCACTATATGATGCTTCAGCGCAACCTCATCTACACTGCACTGACCCGCGCAAAGAAGATGGCGGTCTTTGTCGGGTCGAAGCGGGCGATCCAGATGGCGGTCCGCAACCGGAACGTCGTTCCGCGTAATACGCGTCTCGCTCAGCGCCTGCAGATGCTCGTGGACGACCTTGGGCCAAACGGTCTGCCGCGCGCAAAACCAGGAAGTGCGATGAAGCCGAACACCCCCGCCCCGCCGATACCCGGAAGGCTGTTCTAGAGTGACCTCCAGCCGGTGAATCGCAGCGTCCAAAAAACGTTCCTCAGTATCATCGTGCCCGCTCTCAACGAATCCGTCGGGATTACGGGAACGCTTGCAGCAGCGCGGCTTGCCTGCCCTGGTGCCGAGATCCTCGTCGTGGACGGCGGCTCCGGCGACGGTACGCCGAAATTAGCGCAGCAGAGTGGCGCTGTCGTCCTGGTTGCGCCACGCGGGCGGGGGCATCAGCAGAATGCCGGCGCGGCGGCGGCAAGCGGGGAAGTGCTGCTGTTTCTCCACGCCGATACGCTGCTTCCGCTGGGTGCGGGTGCGGCGATTATCGCCGCCTTGAAAGTCCCGGAAGTTGCTGGCGGCAACTTTCGGCTGGCCTTTTCCCCACCTGGTGCCCTGAACGGTATCTTTGCCGCCGTCTACAACGCGCGCTCCCAACGGGCGCGGCATTACTACGGCGACTCCTGCCTTTTTGTCCGTCGCTCGGTTTTCGAGGCGATGGGCGGGTTTCGTGAGGGAATGCTGATGGAGGATTGGGAGTTCGTGCAGCGGCTTGAAGCGCGCGGTCGCGACGCCGGTCAGCGGACCGAGATGCTGCCGCTCACCGTGACTACCTCGGCGCGCCGATTTGAGGGACGGCGGCGCTGGCGCTACGTCCGGCTTTGGGCGATCCTGCACCTGCTCCATGCGCGCGGCGTTCCTGGCGATCAGCTTGCCCGGATGTACCCGGATATCCGCTAGGGGAGGGACGCGGCGAGAGCGTTCAGGAACTTGCGGCGCAGGGTCAGCCATTTTCCTTTGCCGTCTCCGTAAACACTGTTTGTCAGCACGGCAACAGTGAGGTCATAAGCGGGGTCAATGACCAGCGCGGTGCCGGTGTAGCCCGAATGCCCCACGGCCCGATCTGACAGCAGATCGCCGGTGGGGTTCAGGCCGTTTGGGGCCGCGAAGAACAGAAGCGAATGCCCCCCGATTGCGGGAGAGATCTGGCTGGCAAGGGCGCGGGCGGTGGCGGGCGCGCTGAAAAGACGACCGGTGCGCACCGCTTCCCCGAAGGCAGCGACATCCGCCGCCGTCCCAAACAGCCCCGCATTACCGGAAATGTCGCCGCCGCTCTCGATCCCGCGCGCGTTGCCGTCGTGGACGACACCGATCAGGGGCGTGTCTTTGCTGGGACCTTCCCGGGAAACCGTGGGCGCGACCCGATCGTTCCTCCCCGGGCGGAATGTCAGGGAATGCAGACCAAGCGGCACGAACACGTTTTCTCGGGCAAACTCCTCGACGCTCTGCCCGGTGACGGCGCGCAGAATCCGGGCCAGAAGGAGGAAACCAAGACATGAGTATTCGTAGCGGGCGCCGGGGGCCGCGCTCGGCGCGGGGAGGGCGAGAACCGCGGAAACGGCGGCATCCAGGCCGAAGCCGGTGTCATAGCAGGCGATCCAGGCGGGAAGGCCCGATGTGTGCGTCAGCAGCTGAGCGACCGTGATCTTCGCGAAATGCTCCGGCATGGGGACCATCTCGCCCAGCAGATTTTCCAGATTCGCACCCAGAACGAGGCGGCCCTGTTCCACTAGAATCACCACCGACGAAGCTGTGGCGAGCGGCTTCGTCAGGGACGCAAGATCGTAGAGGGTGTCGGTTGCCGCGGGGCGGAAATCGTCCAGAGTCCCGAAGGCGTCCAGGAGAACCGGCTCGCCGCCCCTAAAGAGGCAGACGACACCGCCCGGCATCGCGCCGTTCCCGACGCCCGCCCGCAGCAAATCCCGCGCACGGGCAAGACGATCCGGGTGCATCCTATCCACTATTCACCACTGCTGACCGGGCTTTCGGTCTCTCCGGTCACGATGGCGGGTGCTGCTGCGGAAAGGGTCGCGGGCCGCCGCCAGTTCGGCGGCAAAGCGGGGGAGGGAAAGAGACTGCCGCTGATCTTTGCCAGGTAAGCCTCGGTACGCCCGTAGCGGGTCATTCCGTCGTAGGAGAAGAAATTGACGCCACCGGCCCCCAGTGCTCGGTAGAGCTGCCCCTTGGCGATGGCGGAACCCGCCGACATCTGCCACGCGCCCACGCCGCCGATAATCGGGCGTCCACCGCTCGCCGCGACAGCCGCGCGAATCTGCTTCCCAACCAGGCCCGTTGAGCGGTTATAGGTCATCGGGCAGGCGGCATCAATGATCCCAGCCTGCAGCCAGTGGTGCCAGAGCTGCCCCTTGTCCCGCGAGGCGACCGAATGATTCGGGAAGACCGCCGCGGACACGATAAGTCGGGGCTTGGCAAGGTGGGCCGCCTCCGCGATCTCCCGAACGGTTTGCGTGACGACACTTTGCCGCCACTCCTTCCACCGGTTTTGGTAAAGATGGTACCAGGCCATCCGGTTGCCGCGCGATTTGGCATCGGCGTACTCGATTTCGTTCTGGGAGACCTGCGGGATCAGCCAGGAGCGGAAGGCAAGCAGGTCCGCGCGTGAAAACGAGTAGGCGTCCGAGGGGAATCGGACGTAATCGAAGTGGATTCCGTCCACGTCGTACCGGGTCGCGACATCGAGAAACACGTTTTTGGTGTGTTCGCGGACACCGGGAAGGGCAGGGTCAAGAAAAGCGCCCTCGCAGTCCTTCTTTTCGGTCAGAGTGATGTGCTCGTTCCGGTCCTGCACCAGCCATTCGCTGTGCCGGTTGACCACATGCTGCTGCGAGTACGGGCGACGCCCCTTGTGCCAGACCAGAAAGGTGTTCTTCCAGGCGTGGACTTCAAGCCCGGCTTTGTGCCCCTCGGAGACGGCGACCGCTAGCGGATCGAACTCCCGGGGAGTTCCAGTAAGCTCCTCGGAGCGCGGCTCGAAACGAGAGTGGTAAAAGGCATCACCGCGCCCCCGCACCTGAACGAACAGCGTATTGAAGTGGTGTTTTTTTGCCAGGGCGACGGCATTTCGGATCTTCTGCGGGGAGGTCATCGAGTCTCGGACCACCCACATTGCTCGGACCTCCCCGCGTTTCATCGCGGGGACGGCCAGCGGGACAGGGGGGGCGATAGGAACCGGGGCAGAGAACTCCTGAAATTTGGCGGCGGAAGGGACGGGAGCAAACGTGGCAGCAGCGACACCGCAGGTCAGCGCGGCGCCAACCGGAGCGGCGAGCCAGCGAGCCGCCGGGTGGATCGGCATAAACAAACCTCCTCGAAAGGCCGAAACGGGCAAAAGAGCCGGTTCTGGCTGCGCATCCGTCGGGGACTTGAAAGATTAACGGAAGCGCGAGTGCGTTCCAGGGCGGAACCTATGCCGCATTGTAACGGCAGTTCCGGCCCGGTGTCAATCCGTTTCCCTCGTCGGGACGCTCTCTGTATCATCGGGAGAAAAAAGAACTTGACATACCTCTAAAATCTATGTATTGTTCTTCAAGAGGCAACGAAATGGCACGTGATCTTCCGCGAGGCGACATTCCCACCCTGATCCTGGCGACACTCACCGAGGGTTCCCGCCACGGCTACGCGATTGCGCGAGAGGTGGAACGGGTCAGCCAGAACGCTCTGCACCTGCGTGAGGGTTCGCTGTATCCGGCCCTGCGTGTTCTGGAGCAGGATGGTCTGGTAACCAGCGAATGGGTGACGCCGCCGGGCGGCGGGCAGTCCCGCCGAGTCTACTCGCTCACCGACGAAGGCCGGGCCGAACTGACCCGCCGCACCCACGACTGGCGACAGTACGCCGCCTTTATGAATTCGGTCCTGGGAGGACGCAAAGATGGCGAACAGCAGGCTTGAAGAGTATGTCCAGGCAGCAACGGCTCGTTTATCGGAGTCGGAACGCGCATTTGAGCAGCTGGAGATGCGACAGCATCTCGCCGCGTTAATTGCTGCACAGGAGGAACTCGGCGAGACGACAGAGGCAGCGACGGACGCCGCCCTCAAGCAGCTTGGCGATGCGTACGTCCTCCGTCAACAGCTCTTAAAGGCGCACCGGCGTGCCAGTTCCCACGGCATACTAAGCGCCCCGTTCTCTGAATTTTGGACCATTAACTGGGTCCCGGCTGTGTTTGGTGTGGTTGTCGGCGGCGGCATACTTGGGGTGCTCTATGCCCGAGGCCGCCTCACCCTGCGACTCAGTTCAATCATGATGGCATCCTGCATCCAGACTGTTGTGGTCTCCGGCTTTGGTTCGATGATCACACAAAGCTGGCCACTTACCGGTGTCCTGTGCACGCTCTACTGGGGCTTGCTCACAAGCTGCGCGCTTCTGGGCTTTTGTCTCGGCAGCATTTCGGGCCAAACACAGCGACAGTCTTTCTCGATCTCCGGCAAACCTCGAAACATTGTCAAGCCGCTGATGGCTGTAGGAAGCGCCACCCTTGTGCTGATTATGGGAGGCTCTGCCGGGATCTGGCAGATACAGCGGCAGCGGGCGGAACGAACGCATCAGCTTGCCGAAGCCGTGCGAGTCGCGGAAGCGCGTTACGCTCGTGAGCTTCAGAATAGGCATCGCTAAACGGACCCGCATTATGCTTTGATGTACGTTGACGTTCTCGGCTCGGCTTTTACAGCAGAAGGGCAGTACAGGCAGTATAGATGGCAAATCTCAAGTTGGACCAGTATGTGGAAACGGTGGCGGCAAATCTGAAAACTCTGTCGGAATCGGAGCGAAAGCCTCAGATCGCGGAACTTCAGCAGCATCTGGAACTGCTCGCGACAGCGCACGAAGAAAAAGGGGAAAGGGAAGATCAGGCCGCTGATGATGTCATGGAGCAGTTCAGAGGCCCGAGGGTGGTGGCTGAAGAACTGACACGTGCTGCCCGGCGCGCCCGTTCTTTCCGCGGCAGCGGCACTAACCCTGGTGACACTGCTGTTTCGCCTTGGGTATGGCCCGCTGGTCGTCGCCATCGTGCCGCAACTGCCGCTACCGTCGCCAATCAACTCTCATTCTCAATCCACGACGTTTACTCAGCCGCTCTTCTTAACCCCCTCTATCGTGCTGGGACTTGCCGCAGCGGCGTTTCTTACCTATCGCGATGGCGCTGGGAGAACGGTCCGGCGCTTTGTCAACCCACAAACCGTGGCAGGCGCGGCGTTCTACTGGTTGCTGATAAGCCGTTTAACCCATGCGGTGCTGATGCTGTCGGGCAACCATGCGCTTTATGCAAACCATTTGTGGGGTCTGCAGAGTCTGATGACCCTCGGGCCGTTCCTCATGACAGTTCCCCCTGCGATCGCAGGCTGGATCGTCACACGAGTTTCCCCAAAGATCAGCTTCGAACTCCCGACCTTTGTCATGGCGGCTTCGACAGCGATATTCGCCGCAATGGCGTCGGCACCGAACCGGAGGCAACGCCATGAAACAGACGCTTGAGCAGTACCTTCAGCAGGTCGCCACGAAGCTCGGGCCGATTTCCCACGAAGAGCGGCAAGATGAATTGGAGGAGCTTCGACAGCACCTGGAAGCATCGGTGGCGGCATCGGTGGCGAAGGGGCACTCTCCCGCAATGGCTGCGGAGGAGGCTACCAGGCAGTTTGGCACCGCCTCATCGCTTGGGAGGCAGTTATTTTTTGCCCGGTGGCGGCGCCTGCTGAGGCGAACCGACAGTGTCTGGACTGCCACAGTCTATGCATCGGCGCTTATCGTCTGCCACATCTCCGGGATGCCTCCTGTCTTTCAGTGGATTGCACACCTATTCGATTCTGGCACGACCCATCACACCAACAGTACCGATTGGGGGCTTTTCTGGATGCTGCTCGGAAATCCGTACCAGTTATTGCTGAGCGTGTTATACGGCACCATTCTCGCACTGGCAGCGCCGCGAAACGCGTCCCGCGGCCTGATGGTGG
>JACMJB010000023.1 GCA_014380815.1 Armatimonadota bacterium | reverse complement strand
GGCTGTGCGGAAAACAGGCAGGAACCCCGCTGCTCTGCGGGCCTCATATCCCGTCTCCTGTTGTATTTTTGTCATTTCCCATCCATTTCGACATAGGTATTTTTACCTGGCGGCATTTAGCGCCCCATTTGAGCGCTCGAATCTCTGTTCTGGAGGTTGGGGGAAAGTACAGATCGCTGATTCACCGGCGATCTGGCGGCGATCTATCGGCGATTGACAGCAGCACCCGTACTGCGCTAAAATAAAAACTGCCACTGTGCAAACCCTCGGCTATGCGCTCGCTCTCTTGTTCGCACCTGCCGCGAGAAATGGCTGTACGCCGACGTTACGAAAGGAACTTTCCATGCCGCGAATTCTCGCCGTGGACGACGAACCAAATATCGTCCGCCTGATTCAAGTAAACCTGGAGCGTCATGGCTACCAGGTTGAGACCGCTAACAACGGTGCGCAGGCCCTTGCCAAGATCAAGGCGAACCGCCCGGATCTTCTCGTCTCGGATGTGATGATGCCGGAGATGGACGGTTTTGAACTGCTGGCCAATGTCCGCCGTGATCCCGCCCTGATGGATCTGCCGGTCATCATGCTGACCGCCAAAGCGCAGGATAAGGACGTTCTGGAGGGTTACAAGACCGGGGCGGATATGTACCTGACCAAGCCCTTCAATCCTCAGGAGCTTCTGGCATTCGTGAAACGCATCCTGTCCTCCGGTAACGATGGCGGCGACGACCGTTACAGCATCTAGTTTCGCATTCGCGGCACGGTGCGGTAAACCCGAAGCGGTGAAAAGAGAGCCGGGCGACCATTCGTCCGGCTCTCTTTTTGCCGCTTCGGGGCGTCTCTACTCAGCCTTCGGTGGACGGAGAGCTTGCCCGAAGCGCCTCCGGTCCTGGCGGCGCGGGCAGGTGACCGCGCCAATGAACCGACAGCTCATATAGGCCGAAAAGAGCCGCCGCCCCCATGAAGATCCAGGGAGCGTAGCTGCCGATGCGTGCCTGTATCCAGGGCCAGCTTGCCCCGGCAGCATAGCCCGCGCCGCCGTACATCCCCACCCAGATGGCCCCGCCGACCGCGCACGATGCGATGAACTTTCCGAACGGATATTTTTCGCTGCCCGCGATCAGGTTGATCGGCAGCGCGAGCGGCGTCAGCAAAAAGCGCGTCAGCACTATAGCGACCGCCCCCCGTTTCTGGAACTCGTCCTCCGCTTTGCGCCACGCGCGGCCCCGTTTCAGCCGGGTCACCAGCCACTGCAGCCCGTAGCGTCCGGTCAGGTAGCTGCCCCCGGACCCCAGTACCGCCCCCAGCAGGGTCATCGCAAACGCCAATGCCCAGGAGAACCGTCCCTGCCGGGCGAATGCCCCCGCCGCGATCACCAGCAGCCCGGCGGGCACGGGGATGCCCATGCCCGCCAGAAACAGCACGGCGGCAAGCGCAATCGGCCCATAGTTTTGCAGGTAATGCAGAAACGTTTCGGAGTTCAACTTAAAGGTCACCGTGCCGGAAACGGCCCGTCCAGAGGAACGGGCCGTTTTGCCAGGGAACGCACCTCAGGAAAGGAAGCCCTTAATCTCCATGGAAGGAAAGGCTTGCCAGGTCCTTCGGACAGGTGATGGTGATCGTCTTGAGTGGTTTTGTACTCTTGTTGCGGCGTAGATTGGCAGCGCGGCTTGCCGAATAGCGGTCCGAATACAGGTCCGCGATTGTGTTGATGTCACGCGCCGTGATCTGCAGCACGAACGGGTTACCGGAAGCGAACATCGTATCCTCAGGGTCCGTGCTGTGACCCTGGCTAACGGGGTCTGTGGTGCTGATAATACCAAGGGCATGCCCGAACTCGTGCGTTGCGACGACCTCCAGGAACCGTCTTGAGCCTTGATCCACATTGTTGAGGAAGTCAGGGGTAATGGTAATGACCGCCCGCTCGATCAGCCCTATCTCCGTTGCCGTTGACTCAGAGGCGGGCAGTAGCTCTGTCAAACCGGCAACATCCGCAGGGAGCGCCCCGCTCAGAAACTCGATGTTCGCGCTGGCGCGGTCGGTCGTCAGCGTGTAGGAGATCAAGCCGCCGCTCGCCTGGCTCCAGCGATCCAGGCCGGTAATGATCCGCCGCCGCGTCTCCTCGGTCGGTGTCACGGACCGGTCCAGAAAGATCCGCACCGGCAGGCTCGCCCAGCGAAGGTTGTCACTCCGATTGTAATTGGGGGTAAAGCCGGTCGTGGCGGGTGTCGCGATCGAAAACGCGGTCGCGGGCGTGAAGGGCTGGTAGACCGCGCGAACTGTCGCAGTGCTGGTCGCGGATAGTGCGGTGAGCGGGATTGCCAGCAGAGTGCTGAGTGGCGTGCCGTTCTGTTCCCAGCGCACGAACTCGCGATCCGCGTACCGCCCCGGCACGAAAAGCTGGGTGTCCGGCGGGTAACTCAGTGTCGTGAGCGCCGTCGGATTGATCGCGAAATATTGACTGGTGGCTGCGTTGGTCGCAAATACCGGGACCGTGCCGCGAGTCGTCATGGTTCCCAGACCTCCCAGCCCGCTGACAACGACCGGCGCCCCGATTGTGCCGCTGTCTGTGTCCGTGGGGACATCATCGTACTTGGTCCCGCCACCGCAGCCGGTTCCGGCGACAGCAACGAAGGCCAAAAGAGCGGTGAAGCGAGACAGGTTACGCAGAGTATGGGGCATAGTTGCTTTGACTTTCCTGGGCAGGCAATGGTTTGGAGTGTAAAGTGTGCAGGGTATGAGCTAGGGTTAAATTCCCGCTCCCATGGAATAATCCCTTCCCCTTGTTCACCGTTCTGGACCAGGGTTCCTTTTTGTTCCCCCGGTAAAGTTTTGAGTCTCGGACGCGCCTCGATGAGCAAAAGGCGCGCCACAGCCACCTTCGAAAGGGGCGCTAGCCCGTGCTGACCGTCTATTCCTGCCAGACCGACATCCTGTGGGAGGATAAGCCCGCGAACTTCGCGCGGATCATGGCCCATCTCCTGTCTGCCCGCCCTGCCGCCGGGGGGCTGATCGTGCTGCCGGAACTGTTCGCCACGGGCTTTTCGATGAACGCACGAACGATTGCCGAAGCCCCGGACCACGGGCAGACCGCGGAGTTTCTGTCGGGTCTCGCCCGGCAACTTGACTGCTGTGTGCTGGCCGGGGTCGCGACCCAGGCGGGAGGGGACCG
>JACMJB010000145.1 GCA_014380815.1 Armatimonadota bacterium | reverse complement strand
GTTGCCAGCGAGTACCGAAAAGCGCCCCTGTCCGGCGGCTTCACGCTGCTCATAGATGCAAAGGCGAAGCCTGGCACAGCGGTTCCGATGACCCTTTATGTATGGGATAAGGAGCGCGGTGTCACCACGGCCCCTCTGAATCTGAGGGTCGCCGAGCCTATCGCACTGCGGTCGGCAGCGGGTATAGAGCGTTGAAGAGTAGTGGAAGCGCCATGTGCGGCTGACCGCTGTCGAAAAAGACATTGATCTCACGCGGCAAGCCCCAGCACAGAGGGTTCTTCGGGTCCGTCTGGGCGCGGAAGACCGATCCAGGCGAATAGAACTTGCTTCCCGCTATCACCTCGCGCCTTCATACCTGGCCCACGGCTCGTAGGCCGGGAGCTTTGCATCCGCTGCTGGCGCGAGCAACGGCCCTTGCCCATATTGAAGGGTCAGATTGTCACCACTGACTCCAGGCACTTGCCGGCCTCTTTCGCTGAACGAAACCGCCACCGGGCCGGTGCCGCGCGCCCAGTGCTTCTTGTCCAGCACCTGTGCGTTGAGAATACCAAGCGACCAGGGGTGATCGCAGGAGACGAGATAGGAACCGGCGCAGATGCCGATATAGCCACCGCCGCAATGGACAAAGACACGGATACGCTCGCGTCCCGCTTCTCCCAGCGCCCTGCCTTGCCCCCCGCCGCTGCCGCCACTCTGCACCAGGACATCGAACCCGGCGAGTCTGCCCGCGCGAATATCCTCCGGCGACACGATCCGGACCACGAGATCCGGGTCCTTTTGGAACGCTTGCAGCGCGAGGCTTTTGCTGGCATCGAGGCTGGCCCCTGGTCCCTGATAGAATGCCAGTCGCAGCTTCTTATGCGCCCCGATCGGATTCACGTTTGCCTGGGCCTTCGCCGGGACCGCTGGGACCGCTGGGACCACTGCTGCGATCGGGTCCTGCCCTCCGAGACGGGCCTGCGCCTGGATGCCCGCAGCGAGCAGCACGCAGCCAGTCAAGGCGGGCAGGATTCCGGGCGCGCGCCTTTTCAGGGTTGCGGCTCCCCCCTCATCAGGGGCACCCCAAGCTCGGACTGAGGCAGGGCGAGGTAGGCCGGGGAGTCGCGGTAGTCGGCGGCACCCAAAAACTCTCGATCTTTGCGCTTTTTACATGGCCGTCCGCCCACAGCACATTGGTCATCAGTGCATGACGCGCTGCTGGTGCCCCGTAGTCAATGAAGTTACTGCCGGTACCACTATAGGCGCCGCTGATATTCGAGCTGTTTCCAGAGACCAAAATCCAGGAGGTGCGCCCACTGATGGGGGTGGCACCCGGAGCCTGAATACGGACGGGCCATTTCGCGGGGTCCACATCAAGCTGCGGGGTTGCGGCGCCATCCACCATCACGACAGTCTGCGAGGGCTTGACAATCTCCGGCAAAGAGGCGGTGGGGGCTGCGGTCGAGGCTGGCGGCGCATTCGGCTCGCGGTTTCCGCCGATGGCGAGGTTATAAAGGTAGGTCACCACATAGCCCTGCGGAAGGGTGCCGCAGCCGCCCGGGGCCGCAAAGGTTCCCGGCGTCACCCCGAGGGGTTCCGCGGTATAGGAGGGGCAGCGAAAGATCTCCACGCTTTTCATGTAGGGCTGGATGATAGTCGGCCAGGAGCAGGTGGTCATGATGGGGGAACCGCCCCACAGAAGGCGGGGGCAGACATCGTCGTAGTCCTGAGAATAGACAAGAAACGCGGTGCCGATCTGCCTGAGGTTTGAGACACAGGCGGTTTGCCGTGCCTTCTCTCTGGCCTGTGCGAAGACCGGAAAAAGGATCGCGGCGAGTATCGCGATGATGGCGATCACGACGAGAAGCTCGATCAGCGTGAAGGCAACCGCGCGGCGGGACGCGCGGGATGGCATGACAGCGGTTACGGGCAGCATGAAACGGTAACTCCTTAACAGCAATAACAGCACAAATCACCCATCAGAACCCAGTGCTCAGAGACCCCAGAGGAAGACCGGGAGAACCGCAACGCGGCCTGCTCCGCCGGAAAACACCTTGACCAGGCCCGGATTGGACCAGACGCAGCCAGGTGACCCTCCACGGTAGCACAGGGTCCCTTCCATGTCAAGTGGTATGACCAGTTGTTGACAGAGAAAATCCGGAGTGTTACGTTGTCCGTGGATCACCTGTGCTGGACCCGTGCGCATAACCCCTTTATGCTTGTCGGCGGAGGAACTGTGTCCTCAAAACTTTTTTCACGCGCGGTCACCGCCTCTGTCCCCGACAGTTACGAAGCGGGACAGCCTCCTGTCGGGGATGAGGCATTCCCGTCCGCATTCCGGCGTCTGCACCGCGACGACGCGGAACCGGCGCCGGGAGAACCCTCTCCCGCGATCTACCAGGAGGTCATCGCGCAGATTAAAAGGCTGCTGCGGGAAGGCCAGTACCGCCCCGGCGATAAACTGCCCTCGGAGCGCGAGCTTTCCGAGCGCCTTGGGGTTAACCGCAACGCGATCCGGGAGGCGATCCGCGCACTGACCCTGATGGGCGTGATTCAGACCCGTCCGCAAAGCGGATCGCATCTGTCGGCTCAGGTAGAAGGCATGCTGCGCCTGCCGTTCGAGTTTTTGATGCTGATGCTGCGCCCCTCTTACGAAGAGATCCAGGAGCTGCGCAGTCTGATCGAGGTGTACGCGGCGGGGCGGGCAGCGCGGCAGCGAACCGAAGCCGATCTGGCGCGGATCGAGGCCGCCCTGGACGAACTGCGCGCGGTCAATCCGCAGCCGGGCGACAGCGGCGGCCCGAACCGGCGCTTCCACCGGGCGGTCGCGGCGGCGACACACAATCGCCTGCTGGAGTACGTCCTGTTTTGCCTGCTGGAGGCACGAAGCTCATATATCCGGGCGACCGCGTCGACCGGCACCGGGAGGCCCGAGCGGAACGAAGCGCACGAGCGGATTCTGGAGGCGCTTCGGCGGCGCGATCCCACCTCCGCCCGTCGGGCGATGCAGGAGGACATGAATTCCGCCACCCGAGTCGGCAAAATTCTTCATTCGGACCGGGTGTCTGGTTCAGAATGAAAGATCCAGGCTGTCAGAAACAGCCCTATCACGCTCTATCCTGTGGTCAGCGCGATCATCTGATGACATAGTAGTCTGGGAACAGTGAATCGGACCTCTCCACTCTCCTGCGTGAAGGAGATCTTCTGCCCCTGCGGCTCCAGAGTCACGGAGTGAATCTTGTCGGCCGTCTGCACCGCGCAACGAATGTCATAGAGCGGTGTCAGGTCCTCAATCACCTCGACCGCCCATGCGCCCGTGCCCTGCTCCGTTTTGGCGGCGCCGCGCAGCGCCGGAACCGCGTATAGCAGGTGCAGGACCTGACGATTCTTCTCCGGCTGCCGGTTCAGTGTCAGCCGCGCCGCTGTAGGGAAGTCGCTGATCGTTACGGTGGGATGTGGCAGCAGGTGTGCCAGAGCGTCTGCCACCAGATCTCGGTACAGCGGCTGACCGCACTGGCGGTAGGCGGTGAAGATCGCATGGGCGAACCAGGCCACCGAGTCACGGATCAATGCCCCCGGATACTCCCCGGCACCGGGGACATCCGGCGTATGCTGATGCGATGAAAAATGGTCTCGTCCCCGGTTAAAATACGGCTCCGCACGATGCGCGAGCGCGCGCCAGCAGCCCTGATCCGCCCGGACATTCCACGCCCCGCCGTAAATGACGAAGGGACCGCGAACCGGTGCGGTTGGCGCCTGATCGGTGGAAATGAGGTAATCCGGATCGAACGGGCTGCGTCCTTCCACTGTCAGTCCCAGGTCCAGTGCAAAGGTATCCGTTTCTGCGGCGAGACCGCTGTCTCCGGACAGTAACAGTCTGCCGCCGCCCGCGAGATACGCCGCCACCTTGTCCCGGAATGCACCACTGAGACGAAACTCGTCCGGCAGTACGACCACTTTATAGCCGCTAAGATCGGCATCGAGGTCCACCACGTCGAAAAGAAGGTGGAGTTCCAGCAGAAGCCGTGTCACGCCCGTCTCGGCAAGTGATGCCGCCCGGTGACCGCCCACCCCGCCTTGAAGCGCCTCGGGTGAAACAACCGCGATATCAGCGACTCCTCTTGCCCCCTCGCACCACGCCTCTTTTGCTGCTACCTCAGCGTATGCCGCCCCGATCAAAGCGTAGGTGTCCCGGTTCAGGGCCGCTGAGGGGTGAAGCTGATCCCCGACGCTGCACTTTGCACCAAACGCGATCATAGCCGCGCACTCGTAGCGCAACGCTGCGGCGCGCTTAAAACCGCCGAATTCGCCCCAGGTGGTGTGGAACTTGCCGGTCATGCCCAGAAAATCCAGACCCGTCGTAGCGGCATACTTGGCGGAGGCGGGAAAGTGATCGTAGCCCCAGCCGCCGGTCGGCAGCGATTCCAGTTCTAGATGGGAGTTCCACTTGAGGAACGTCTCCAGCGCTCCCTTGGGGATGTGCCCACCGTTATGGAAAACGCGCATCTCCGGCTCGCGAATCCGGCAGGCATCCGTGGTGCGTGCGTAGTAACGCTGCAGCACCACCTGGGCATAGAGGTCGGCGTCGGTGTCGCTTGCCGGGTCAAGGCCGCTCTCCTCCATCCCCAGCAGGCACCAGCGGCACCAGCAGCGCCGGGCGGCGACAATATCCAGGAAGATACCCGGTGTTCGTCCCTGAAAGAGTGTTACGGCCTCTTCGATCTGGGCACAGAGGTAGTCCAGGTACGGGCCGCCGAAGCAGAGCATCTTGTAACCGGCGCGGAGCGGATCAAAGGTACCACCGCCTTTCGACCTGATGCCCCACTCCGGGTGGATCGAGATCGCCGCTTCGTCCAGTCCGGCGGAAAGATAGATTGGGGTCTGTATCCCGATCTCATGGCAGGCTTCGATCTGCAGTGGCAGCAGGTCGCAGGTCAGTGCCGGGTGCCGAACGCCGACATGGGTGTCATGGTAGGTCAGGCCGTGGTGACATTTAGAGAACAAAGTGACACTGTTGACGTGCCCAAGCGTCAAAAGCTCCTGAAACGCCGTCCTGTCAAAGGCCGCACCGACTCTCGGTATTTTTTCGCTGGTATGGAAATCCAGATGTACTTGACGATATGGCAGTGGCATAGGAAAGAGCGGCATGAGGAGAGTGGTATCCTTTGTGATAGGGCTGCACTGAAACCTGCGGCCTTAGCGACGCTACCCTAAGTTCGCGCTGGGCCATGGGCAGACCTCTGCAGGTACCATATCTCCGCGCATCATTTTCGATATTCAAAGGATAAACAGCCATGGCACAGGATCAAAAGCTCACGGACGCGCTTCAAGGGCGCACGATTCAGAGCACGCAAAACAATAACGGGGAGATGGTCGTTGGATTCGATGACGGCAGCACTCTGACCGTACAGACCGGCTTCGGGTCCTCCAACAGCGCCTCGACCGGTGGAACGGTCCGCTCCGCGACCCTGGAGACGGCGAGTCTCCACCTGGAGTTGGTAAACGGGCGGTCACTCGTGATACCGCTCGTCGAGGAGACTTCGCCGGTCGTGCGCAGCGGGGAGGGCAGCGTGACGTACGGGAGCTAGAGCCGCGACGCCTCGGCCTGCCGGGGGACTTCGGCGGGCCGGGGATGTCGGTATGCGCCGGGCGAGACACCGAGCAGCCGCTTAAACGCGCTGCAGAAGGATGCCTCCGAGGCATACCCCACCTGCCCTGCGATCTCGGCAAGGGGGACGCCCCCTCGCCGCAGCAGTCTGGCGGCGACGTGTATCCGCCAGCGCGTGACATACTGCAGCGGCGGCTCACCGACCAGCTGGGTGAACCGTGCCGCGAACGCGGAGCGGGAGAGGGCAGCCCGCGATGCCATGGATGCCACGGTCCACGCCTCCTCCGGCCTGCGGTGCACCGCCTGAAACACTGCGCCCAGGTCCTGGTCCCCCAGTGCCCGCAGATAGCCGTGCAGCCCACCGCTCGACGCGCACGGTGGCTCGCCCGCGACATAGGCGCGCACCGCCTGAATGAACAGGATATCGCAGAGACGGGCGATTACCGTTTCGGCGCCGGGGCGGCCACTCTCCGACTCACAGCGCAGAAAGGCGAGCGTTGGGGCAAGCCAGGGGAGCGTTTGCCCGGCTTCCCCGCGCACGAGCAGTAACGGCGGCAGGGCACGAAACAGCGGATTCGTCTCGGCATTCTCGAAGAAGAACTTGCCGCAAAGGAACCGGGTCTCCTGGTCGCCGTGATCGCTCTGTCCCGCTGCGCACTCTTTTACTTCGTCGCCCGAAGCCGTAGCGCTTACCATCGCCCTGAAGGCTTCCAGGGTTCCCACCGGGGTTGAGGGCGAGTCCCGCATGGTATGGGACGTCCCGTGGGGAAGCACCACGACATCTCCGCCAGCAACGCGAACCGGGCCGGGGACACCCTCCACCTCCAGCAGTCCGCCTCCCTCGGTGACGACATGAAACATCGCATCATAGGACCCCATCTCCTGAGGAAAACAGATGCCCCACGGGCCGTGTATCCGACCATGATGCAGCACGATGCTGCGGACATGGATCCCCTGCAAGACCTCCGCGAATACGTCCAAGGCTTCAGTCCTCCGATTTTCTGGACGATCACGCAATAATGATGGCGTTTGGCATATTGTGCGTCCAGGACTTCAGAGCTATCCTATCAGCAGTCGGCGGAAGCCGACAATAAAGATACAAAAGGTATAAGCGGCATGAGCATCCTGGTAACTACTCCCACGGGGAATATCGGTCGGGTCGTTGTTGAGAAACTGCTGGAGGCGGGCGCGGAGGTTTCGGTGATCGCGCGAAAGCCCGAAAAACTAGCCCCTGCAGTGCGGGAAAGAGTCACTGTCCATCAAGGGGACCAGGAGGATGCCGCCTTTGTCGCAGAGGCGACGAAAGGCGCGGAGGCGCTCTTCTGGCTGACCCCCCCCAACTTCCTGCATCCGGACTGGAAGTCCATGTACGAGCATTCCGCGCAAACAGCGGCCAATGCCGTGCGAGCGAATCGGATTCCGCATGTCGTGCATCTGTCGAGCAGCGGGGCGGATCGGGCGACCGGCTTCGGTCCAGTCTCCTTTCTGCAGATTGTCGAGAACGCACTGGCGGCAACCGGCGCCAGCGTTCTTCAGCTTCGGCCCGGCTATTTTTACGAGAACTGGCTGACACAACTTGAGCCGATGCTGCATCAGGGGGCAACCTATTTTCCGTTCTCTCCGGATACCACCCATCCCCAGATCGCGACAAAAGACATCGGCAGCGTGGCGGCGCGAAAGCTTCTGGACCGATCCTGGAGCGGTGTCTCCGTGCTGGGACTGCACGGCCCCGCCGACCAGACCTCGTTTGGCGAAGCGGCCACGATTCTGGGCGAAGTGATCGGCAGACCGGTTCAGTTCGTGCAGATTCCGATGGAAGCGTTTCAGCAGCAGCTCAGCGGCATGGGTGCTCCCCCCTCCGTGGTGGAGAGCTATTCGGAGCTATTCGGCGCGTTCGCGAGGGGCGAACCACTTGGCGAGCCGCGCACAGCGGAAACCACGACCCCCACCACGCTGCGAGAGTGGGCCACGGAAACGCTGCTTCCCCTGGCGAAAGCAGCGCGGCAGGGGTGATGGCAGACGGGGCAGTCACCCGCGCACCGCGTGTGCGGGTGACTGCCCCAAATGAAGGAACGAACCGGGCCTGAGGCGAATGCTAGCCTCAGAATGAAAGTCCTTCACCTGCATGCGGGAACCCTTTATGGCGGCGTCGAAACCTTTCTGGTGACGCTTGCGCGAGAACGCGCTCTTTGCCCGGAGATGGAACACCACTTCGGGCTTTGCTTCGAGATGCGGATGACCCAGGAGCTGCGTGAGCAGGGGATTCCGGTCACCATGGTCGGCGAAGCGCGGTTCAGCCGCCCGCTGACCGTTCTGCAAACCCGCTCGGCATTTAAAAAGCTTGCCGCCCGCTTCCAGCCAGATGTGGTGATCTGTCACATGGCAAAGCCCTACTGGCTTTACGGCGCGGCGGCGCGGAAGATGGGCCTGCCGGTTGTCTATTACATGCATGGTCCTATTCACACGATGGACTTGTTCGACAAGCTGCTGAAACGAGGACGTCAGCCCGATCTGATGATTGGGGTCAGCGAACACACGGTTCGAGTCGGGAAGGAGATGCTGTTTCCCGATGTTCCAAGCGCGGTCATCAACTACCCAATGCCGTGGCCGTCGTCGCGCTATGACTTCAATGCCGAGTCCAAGGCGGCGCTGCGGACTGAGCTGGACACCCCACCGGGGGCCGTGGTGGTGGTGCAGGCGGTCCGCATGGACCCCTGGAAAGGGCATAAAGACCTGCTCGCCGCACTGGCTCTGCTCAAAGACGTGCCGGGCTGGGTCCACTGGCTGGTGGGCGGGGCGCAGAAGCCGCACGAGATAGAGTACCTGGAAGGGCTGAAGCAGCAGGTCCGCGAGGCAGGAATCGAGGACCGGGTTCGCTTTGTCGGGCAGCGCACCGACGTTCCACGCTTTCTGGCGTCGGCGGATGTCTACAGCCAGGCCAACACCGAGTCTGAGGGTTTCAGCCTCAGTTTCACGGAGGCGATGTCGGCGGGCCTGCCCATTGTCACCACCGATATCGGCTCGGCAGGCGAGGTCGTGACCCCCGACATCGGACTGCTCGCCCCCGTCCATGATGCCGCCAAAATCGCGGACGCATTGAAAGCGATCCTCACTGACGGACCGCGGCGCGAGCGAATGGGCGCGGCGGCGAAAGCGCGGGTCCATCAGCTTTGCGAGACCGGTCAGCAGATCCGCCGCCTCCATTCCGAATTGAGCCGGGTCGCAAAAGGCTCTTAGTGTAAAAAAAACACTATTTTTCCCGAAGAGGCGGCGAACCGAATGATTCGGTGGCATACTGAAATCAGAACACCCTTCGCGGAGAGTCTGCTGAGAGTATCGCGCTATGTTATCTGAAACCGAAGCCGCCCCCATCGCCCCTGGCGCCGCGGATCATCCCCGCGTCCAGCCGTTCTTTTCCTTGTATTCGCACGGATTCGTGCGCGCCGCCGTGTGTGTCCCCTTGGTACGTGTCGCGGACCCCGCCTACAACGCTGAGCGGATCATCGGAATGGCGCGGCAGGCATCGGAGAAAAAAGCCGCGGTCGCGCTGTTTACGGAACTGGGGGTCTCCGCCTACACCAACGACGATCTGTTTCAGCAGGACGCCCTGCTGGATGCTACGGTCGAAGCAGTGGCAATGATCGTAGAAGCGAGCCGCGACCTTTCGCCCGTCCTGCTGATCGGTGCGCCGCTCAGGTTCGAAAACAAGCTGTTCAACTGCGCCCTCGTCCTTTATCGGGGCCGGGTACTCGGGATTACCCCCAAGACGTATCTGCCCAACTACCGGGAGTTCTATGAAAAGCGGCAGTTTACTTCGGGGCGCGATGCGATCTGCCGCACGGTAGATTTCCTGAACGAAACCGCGGTCCCGTTCGGGAGCGACATTATCTTCGAGGCAGGGAACGTCCCGGGTTTTGCGATCCACACCGAGATCTGCGAAGACGTCTGGACGCCAGTTCCTCCCAGTACCTGGGGCGCGCTTGCCGGGGCAACGGTTCTGGCGAACCTATCCGCAAGCAACATTACCGTTGGCAAGGCAGAGTACCGCAAGGACCTCTGCGCGACCCAATCCGGCAAGTGCATCGCGGCTTACCTTTACAGCGCGGCGGGGCCGGGCGAGTCCACCACGGACCTTGCCTGGGACGGTCACGCGCTGATCTACGAGAACAACGAGCTTCTGGCGGAGTCGGAGCGGTTCCCGCAGGGCGAGCAGATGATCACCGCGGACATTGACCTTGAGCGTCTGGTGCAGGAGCGGATGCGCCTCAGTTCGTTTCAGGACACCATCGGTGACCACCGCGAACGGCTGCGGGCGGTGCGGCGTATCCCCTTCGCGTTTGAAATGCCACCGGGAGATCTGGCGCTGGAGCGGCGTATCGAGCGGTTCCCCTATGTGCCGAGCGCTGCGGCAGAGCGCGACGAGCGCTGCTACGAGGCTTATAATATCCAGGTCCATGGCCTGATGAAGCGGCTCGCCAGCACCGGGATTAAAAAGATCGTGATCGGGGTTTCGGGGGGACTGGATTCCACGCACGCCCTGATCGTCGCCGCCAAGACGATGGACCGGCTGGGCCTGCCGCGCGAGAATATCCTCGCCTACACCATGCCCGGCTTCGCGACCAGCGACCGGACGCTCAAAAATGCACTGGCTCTGATGGAATCGCTGGGAACGACGGCGACCCAGTTGGACATTCGCCCTTCCTGCCTGCAGATGCTCAAGGATCTCGGTCACCCGTTCAGCGACGGCAAGCCGGTGTACGATGTCACTTTTGAAAATGTCCAGGCCGGGGAGCGGACATCGCACCTGTTCCGGCTGGCGAACTTTCACAACGGTCTGGTGCTCGGCACAGGCGACCTTTCCGAGCTTGCGCTGGGCTGGGCCACCTATGGGGTCGGCGACCACATGTCCCACTATAATGTGAATGCCAGCGTCCCAAAAACGCTGATCCAGTATCTGCTGCGCTGGGTGATTGGGACCCGTCAGTTCGACGATGCCACCAGCGCGACCCTGCTCTCTATTGTCGAGACGGAGATCTCGCCGGAACTCGTGCCGCACACCGGCGGCGATGGTAAAGAAGAGCCTGCGCAAAGCACCGAGGCGAAGATCGGCCCCTATGCCCTGCAGGATTTCAACCTGTACTACCTCACCCGCTACGGCTTCCGGCCCAGCAAAGTGGCCTTCCTGTCGCACGTTGCCTGGGGCGACAAGGGGCGCGGGGCGTGGCCCGATGGAATCCCCGACGCCAAAAAACAGGAGTATGATCTGCCCACGATCAAGCGGTGGCTGAAAACGTTTCTGTTCCGTTTCTTCCAGATCAGTCAGTTCAAGCGTTCCTGCATTCCGAACGCCCCAAAGGTCGGATCGGGCGGGTCGCTCTCTCCGCGAGGCGACTGGCGCGCGCCCTCCGACTCCGAGTCCGTAGTCTGGCTCGACGAGCTGAAGCGGAACGTCCCCGACGTTTTGCCCTGACCGCCTGTTCGAGCCGTGGGCAGGCGGTCCCCTAAATCCACCCCTTCAAAAGCCGCGGGAACATACCGAAAATAAGAGTATATACTATCCGGGTCTTCTGGCCTGGAAGTTGCAGTATGTCCTTCGGTACAACGACAGCACCCACGGCACTCCATGAACTACAAATTACAGATCGCGCTTTGCGGCATCTTTCTCGCCGCCCTCACCTCCGGCGTCGCCTGCTCCCCCGACGGACCGAGATTCGAGCCGCCGTTCGCGGACAAGCTCAGCAGTCTTCGCCCGGAGAACGATCGGAATAGCAGCGCCGCCGCGGCAACCCCGGAACTTACCTCCGCAACCCCCACGGCCTCCGAGCCGCTGCTGGTGATCCCGCGCCCCAAAAAACTGCGGGAGGGGCAGAGCGAACCGTTCGCGCTGACCGCTGAGACCCGCATCGTGGTCGCGGACAACGCCCCGCCCGGCGACCTGAAAGGTGCGGTCGTCCTTCAGCGCGAGATTAAAGAGCGATTTGGCCTGGACCTGACCCGGATCACCGCTTCGGCGGCGGCCACCCCGACCGCCGCGATCCTTATCGGCGGGGCGACCACCAACCCGCTGATCGAAACGCTGCAAAGAGCGAAGAGCGTTCCCTTTACCCCCCGAAAACCGGAGGGGTACGTGGTCAGTGTTTCGCCGCGCATCGTGGCAATCGCGGGCCGTGATGGGCGCGGTGCCCTCTGGGGGGCACAGACCGTGGTTCAGCTTCTTGCCAGCGCCCCCGGTGGCGGGGCGATCATCCGTCCGGTGA
Organism: Armatimonadota bacterium; assembly: GCA_014380815.1. Classification (GTDB taxonomy): domain Bacteria; phylum Armatimonadota; class Armatimonadia; order Armatimonadales; family Armatimonadaceae; genus JACMJB01. The sequence goes on along the minus strand of JACMJB010000145.1, from coordinate 7,981 downwards.
CCGTGGAAGACTGGCCGACTCTGTCGGTCCGCTCCGTGCATCTGTTTTCAGGCAGGAACGCCCTGCCGTTCCACAAAAAACTGATTGACCGGATCTTTTCCCGTTACAAAATGAATGCGCTGTTTATCGAATCTGAGCGGGTCCGCTGGGATGCCGACCCGAGTGCTGCCCCGGACTGGGGCGGCACGAAGGACGACCTGAAACAGGAGATCGAGTTCGCCCGCGAGCGCGGTATCACGGTCTACCCCCTGATGCAGAGCTACGGACACATGGAGTGGCTGCTGCAGGAGAACCATCCTGAATTCGCCGAAGACCCGGAGAAGCCCTATGCCCTCTGCTACACGGACCCCAAAGCAGTTGCCTATCAGGATGGCTTCAACACGGAGGCCAATGCTCTCTTCGATGCGCCGGGGTTCCATGTTGGCTTCGATGAGGTGACGATGCGCGGTCAGTTCCCGCGCAGGTCTCGCCCCAAAACGTTCCCGCAGATGTATGTCGCGGCGGCGACCTACTGGCATGCGGCTCTGGCGAAACGAAATCAGCGGATGTGGATGTGGGCGGACCAGGCACTGTATGCCGCGGACGTGGACCCGTCCTTTGGGACCGCCCCTTCCGCCGCCGATGCCGCCGCGATCCGTGCCGGCCTGCCCAAGGATATCGTGATGGTGGACTGGCAGTACATGCCGCGTCCGTACTACCCGTCGCTGACGCGGCTCAAGAAGGCTGGCTTCAAGAACCTGGTCGCGGCGACCTGGCACTATCCGGAGGGGATCCAGAACTTCTCGAAGGCCGCCGCCAAAATAAAGGCACTGGGAATGATGCAGACGACCTGGTGTGGCTACGAGAGCAGCGAGGCGGTCCTCAGCACCAAAGAGCGCCGCCAATTCACTGCGATGGTGCTCGCCGCGGACTACTTCTGGAACGGGGGCGAAGGCCCGGTTCCCAGTAAGCTCCCCTACAGTGCCGAGGCGGTCTTCGCGCGTCAGTGGGCGGATCGCTAAGCCAATCGTGCGGGTCCGCAAGAACCGGTGCGCCACCGTGATTCCCTGATCCCGTGTCGCGATTCTTGACACCGGGCGGGAAGCCGCCTAAACTGAACCGACTATGTCTGCAGTACCCGCCTCCGCCTCGCCATCACCCGCTACACGTGCCGAAAGCAAACAGCCCCTTGCCGCGGGGGCGGGCCGTGCGACGCTGTTGATGATCGGCTTTGTGCTGCTGTCGCGCGTGCTGGGCGTGGTTCGCGACATCGTGCTGGCGCAGCTCTTCGGTCAGAACGAGACCACGGACATCTACACCGCCGCCTTCCGCGTGCCGGACATGCTGTACCTGCTGGTCGCTGGCGGGGCGCTCTCCACCGTTTTTGTTCCTGTATTCGCCGAGTACTGGAACCAGGGCCGCGAAGAGGATGCCTGGCGCACGTTCGGGTCGGTCATCACGATCGTGGGAATCGCCTCGGCGGTGCTGGTGCTGGTGATGGAGGTCGCCGCCCTGCCGGTCGCGCGCCTTTTGAACCCGCTCTTCTCAGCGGAGGCTGTTGCGCAGACTGCCGCGCTGTCCCGCATCCTGCTGCCCGCCCAGTGGTGCTTCTTTGTCGGCGGTCTGATGATGGGCACCCTCAATGCCCGGCACCGGTTTCTGATCCCGGCCCTGGGACCGATCTTCTATAACGGCTGCATTGTCGCGGGCGGACTGCTGCTGCACCGGCAGCTTGGCATCGCCTCCATGACCTACGGGGCGGTTCTGGGGGCGGTTCTGGGCAACTTTCTGCTTCCGGTCTGGGAAATGCGCCGCATCGGCGCACGCTTTTTGTTTGGCCTGGATACGCACCACCCCGGCGTCATCAAGGTCGGGAAGCTGATGCTGCCCGCACTTCTGGGCCTGTCGCTGTCGCAGCTTGCGTTCTGGATCACCGGCTTCTTTCTGCCCAACAATGGGCAGTTGTCCGCGCTCCGCAACGCTTACAATCTGACCCAGGCGCCGATCGGCATCTTCGCGCAGGCATCGGCGATCGTGTTGTTCCCTACCATCTCTTTTCTGGCTGCCCAGAAAGACTGGGTGCGCTTCCGCAGCGAGATCAGCCACGGTATCCGGCGCATCCTGTTTCTGACCGTGCCCGCCTCCTTTCTGATGGCCGCGCTTGCGGAGCCGATCATCCGGGTTGTCTACAGCGGTCCGAAATTCGGCGACGATGCCGTGCGCCTGGCTGCGGGAGCACTTTTGTTCTACTCACTGGGGACCTTTGCCTGGTCCGCACAGGCGGTCTTGGCGCGCGGCTTTTACGCGATGCAGGACACGAAAACACCCGTCATCATCACGACCTCAATGGTGGGGGTGTTCACGCTGACCTGTCTGGCGTCCAGCACCCTGCTGCAGGCGGGGCACAACGGACTGGCGCTGGCGACCAGCCTGATTGCCACGGTCAACATGCTGATCTTTCTGGTCACGCTTCAGAAACGGGTCGGCGGCCTCGAGATGCGCGCAGTGTTGTCCAGCTTAGCGCGCGTCACGGCGGCCTCCGCGGCGGCAAGCGTGGTGGGTTACTTCGCGGCCCGGTTTCTGGGCGATGTCCTGCCAACAGGGCGCGCGGGCGGTCTCGGCGCTCTGCTGATTGCCGGGGGCATCGGGGTCGCGGTGTACGCCGGGCTGTGCGCCCTGATGCGCGTTCCGGAACTGCACAGTGTCCGGGCGATGTTCCGACGAGGCAGCCGACCGGCCCCATCCGCTGCCGCTCCCACGGAGTCCATCTCCCCGCTGGATTGAGGGAGAATGAAACTGAGCCATGGATTTAACCACTATGCCGCTTCAAACGCCGCTTCGCATTTCTGTCTCCTCGTGGGCGCTGCATTCGCTGATCGGGCAAACCTATCCGGGCCGACCCGAAGACCCCGACGCGGACTTTATCGCCCCACATGCCGGAACACTGGACCTGCTCGATGTTCCCGCCGCGCTTGCCGCGTGCGGCATTACCACCATGGAGGTATGCCACTTCCACCTCCCCGCCCATGACACCGCGTATCTGGATCAGTTCAAGTCGGCGCTGACGGCGGCAAATGTGGAGCTTTGGAATCTTCTGATTGACGATGGGGACATCGCGCACCCTCTCCACGGCGCACGGGACGCCGGCTGGGTATTGCGCTGGATGGATGTCGCCGGGCACCTGGGGGCGCGATGTGTCCGTGTGATCGCCGGAAAGCAGGAGCCGACGCCGGGTGTCATCGCTCACTCCAGCGAGCGGTTGATGGGACTGATGGTGGACGCCTATCTGCGCGGCCTTCACGTGATGACTGAGAACTGGTACCAGACCGCATCCCGACCCGGCCCCATCGAGAAGATCATCGGGATGTCGAATGGAACACTGGGTCTGTGCCTCGATTTCGGGAACTGGGGGGGCGATACCAAGTATGCGGACTACGCAGCAATCGCGCCGTTCGCGACCTCCTGCCACGCCAAGTGCAATTTCTCCGGTGGCAAGCCCGATGCCGATGATTTCCGCCGCTGCCTCCTCATTTTGCGTGATGCCCGCTACCAGGGACCGTTTACGCTGGTTCACGGCGAGTCAGGCGCGGTGTGGGAAAGCCTCGAAACGCAGCAGGACCTCCTGCGAGAGTTTCTGGATACGTGAGACTGCCTCTGCTACAGGGTGCGCGGCGGTTCCTTACTTTTCGGTGCTTTGAGACTTTTCCCGTTCTGCCCGGCGCGCTTCCATGAGTGAGCTTCGCATCCTCATCACCGGTGGCGGGACGGGTGGGCATGTCAGTCCCGCACTTGCCGTTGTCCAGACACTGCAAAAGCGCGCGGACGCCGCCTCTCCCTCCCTCGCGTTGCCGCGCCTGATCTTTCGCTACGTGGGCAGCGCGGAGGGTGTGGAGGCCACACTTGCCCGGGAGGCCGGTTTGGAGTTTGTCGGGGTGGCATCGGGAAAGCTGCGGCGGTCGTCGCGCGGGCCGCTTGGACTGCTCACCGGCGCGAACCTGCGGGATGCTTTTCGGATACCCGTGGGTATTTTGCAGGCGATGGGGGCCGTTCGCGCGTTTCGCCCGCAGGTCGTGCTGGCGACCGGCGGTTACGTCAGTGTCCCCCCCGTGATCGCCGCCGCGCGATACGGGGTCCCCATTCTGACCCACGAGCAGACCGTGACCGTCGGGCTTGCGAACAAGATCGCAGGACGGTTCGCCACCCGGATTGCGCTGACGTTTGAGGGGGCCATGGACGATCTGCCGACTGCCCTGCGCGCCAAAGCCTTCGTGACTGGAAACCCCGTGCGCGCGGCGATCTTCGCGGGAGACGGGGTAAGCGCCCTTCACCGCTTCTTCCCGGATGCCGCACCCGGTGCTGACAGGGGGCTGCCGTGCGTTTATGTGACCGGCGGGGCGCAGGGATCACGCATCCTCAATCGCGCCGTTCTCGCGGCCCTGCCGGATCTTCTGGTTGGGTGCCGGATCATTCATCAGTGTGGGCAGCAGCCGGAGGGTATGGAGCAGGACTTCGATGCTCTTTCGGATGCGGCAAGAGCGCTGCCGCAAGCGCTGCGTCACCGCTACTTTGTGACCCGCTTCGTTCGCGCCGACGAGATCGGCGATGTGTACGCGCTCGCTGATCTGCTGATCGCCCGGAGCGGCGCGGGCACGGTCACGGAGGCTTGCGCCCTGGGAAAGCCCGCGCTGTTTGTGCCGCTGGTTCCGACCGGCGGCGATGAGCAGACCCGTAACGCCCAGCGTTCCGTGGATGCGGGGGGCGCGGTGATCCTGCCGCAAAGTCGGTGCGACGCCGCCCACCTGCTCGCGGAGACCCAGGCGCTTCTTGGGGACCCAGCCCGTCGCCGTGCGATGGGCGAGGCGGCCCGGACTCTTGCACGCCCTCATGCCGCGGACGCTCTCGCGGACGCGCTTCTTGCCCTTGCCGCCGCCGCTTCCTGAACCGCCGCGGCGCGGCGCAAGATTCAACGGCGCTACGTGCTGAAGAATGCGAAGTAGCCGACAGCGCCAATCGCGGCAAGCACGACGATCAGGGCAATAACGATGCCGGCAGGGTTCTTTTTCTTTGCGGTGCCGCCGCTCCCACTGCTCCCGCCGCTCACGCGCTGTGTCCCTGTCCGCTGTTGAAGGCGGAATCGGCGGGATGCGGAGAGTCGCCAGGAGGGACATTGCCCAGCCGCTTTCGGAGCAGGTCGAGCAGAACCCGCTTCTCGGTCGGGGAGAGCGCCCCCAGGTCCAGATCCTCGGTCGGCTCTCCCATGTCCTGCGCGGACAGCGCGAGCAGAGCCATCTCGACATCCATCTCCGTCATCTCATCGGCGGTGGCTGTGTCGGTGGTCAAGTGACCGGTGATCGTCCCTGACTTCCGCAATTTTGGAGGTGCTTCATCGCCCATGGCTTCTACGACCGCCTTTCCCTGCCCCTCATTTTCTTTTCACCGTCCTGCCGCTGTGGCGCAACAGGGTACGGAGATTGTACCTGGAACGCCAAGGAAAGCGCCGCGCGGTGGAGAGGGGAGTGCGATATACTGAAGGCACGGAAAACCGGATTCTGGTCCTTCGAACCGCCGAACCGCGCGCCGACAATGGTGTCGCGGTTTTGCGCCGTTTGGGGTATATCCTACCGTGATGCAGCCAGGCATCGGGGAATCGCCGTTTCACGGTTTTGCGGTTTGGGCAGATTTGCACGAAAGGATGTGAAACAGCTTGCTCAGTGACCTCTCCAAAGAGATGATATTGCTGCACGAGCGCATCGACGAATTGGGTGGACATCTTTGACCTCCCAAAACGCGAGCAGGAGTTAGCACGGCTGGAGGCCGAGGTCGCGCAGCCGGGATTGTGGGACAATCCCGAAAAAGCGCAGAAGACCATGCAGGCGGTCGCGCGGGCACGCGAGAACGTCGTTCCGTATAAGGAACTGACCGCCCGGTATGAGGACGCCCGCACGCTGCTGGAGCTGGCGGCGGCGGAAGAGGATGGCGAAGCCTTCGCGGACGAGATCAGCGCCGAGCTTTCGGCGATGCGAACGCTCGCCGAGGCGATGGAGGTGCAGACGCTCCTTTCCGGGCCGCACGATGCTGTCAACGCGATTCTGGAGCTGAAGCCGGGCGCGGGTGGGACAGACGCCTGCGACTGGGGCGCGATGCTGCTGCGGATGTACCTGCGCTGGGCCGAGCGTAGCGGCTTCAAGGCCGAGATCGTTAGTGAACTGCCGGGCGATGTGGCGGGGATCTCGTCCGCGACCGTGTTCATCACGGGAGCTAATGCTTACGGGTTCCTTCGAAGCGAGCACGGGGTTCATCGTCTGGTGCGAATCTCGCCGTTCAATGCGAACGGCAAGCGACAGACCTCTTTTGTGGGGGTCGAGGTATCGCCGCAGATCGAGGATGCGGGCGAGGTGGAGATCGGCCCGGACGACCTGGAATGGGACTACTTCCGTGCAAGTGGCGCGGGTGGTCAGCATGTCAATAAGACTTCGTCGGCGGTCCGGCTGAAGCATGTGCCCACGGGTCTAATTGTGGAGTGCCAGAACGAGCGGTCTCAGCATCAGAACAAAGAGGTCGCCCTCAAAATCCTGCGCGGTCGGCTCGCCGAGCGCGCGGAACGTGAGGCCGAGGCGAAGATGGCCGCCCTTCGGGGCGAGCAGCGGGCTATCGAGTGGGGCAGCCAGATCCGCTCGTATGTGTTCCAGCCCTATACGCTGGTCAAAGACCACCGAAATGGAGTCGAGACCGGCGATGTGCAAAAGGTAATGGACGGCGGCATTGAGTCGTTTCAGACCGGCTACCTGCGCTGGCGCGCGGGAGACGGCGGCGGCGGATCGAATGAGGAACCCAATGGATCAGCAGCAGGGACGGACCTTCCGTAACCCCCAACAGCCGCGGACGTTTCCAATAACCGCGGTTCTGACCGCGACGCTCCTGGTGGGCGTCGCGGCTTCTCTCGTGGCGTGGGTATCGCTGCGTCCCGCCGCTGCCGCGCCTTTGGCAGCACAGGCAGCCCCCGGCGGCACAGTCACCACCGCGAGTGTGCGGCAGGGTGAGGCGGAAGCGGGGAATGCCGTCGCAGACGCTGTCCGGGTGGCGACCGGGGCGGACATCGGCATCGTGCCTGCCGGAGCGTTCAAGCTGGGGGCATCCGCGCCCAAGCCCGCGACGGGGGAACAGATGGCCTCGCTGCTCGAACCTGCCACGGACCCGGTCGTGGTCCTGAATCTGCGCGGCGCGCAGATCCTCGCCGCCCTGGAGCGGTCCGTCTCGTTCGCCCCGCAGCCCTCGGCGGGCTTTCTGCAGGTGTCGGGCATCCGGTTTACCTACGACAGCCGCCGCGACAGCGGCAAGCGCATTGTCTCCGCGACCCTGGACGGCAAGGCGCTCGACGCCGTGCGGACGTATAAAGTCGCTACTACCCGACCCCTTGCAAACGGCAGTCAGGGTTACTTCCAGATCTGGGATAAAGACCAGATTGACAAAGGCGGGGTCGGCAAAACCCTCGCCGATGCCCTCGCTGAGCTTGCCCGTGTCCGCGGCGGGTATCTTTCCCCTTCCATTGACGGTCGCATCGCAACCGCGGATAAATAGCGACAAGGAAGCGGCAGGCGACGCGCTTTGTTCCCCACCTCGAACAGGAGAACCCGTCTCTGATGCTCAGATTCACACGGTTGATGCTGCTTGGCTTGTTGGTGATGGGTTTCTCGTCCCTTGCCCGAGGCGAGACTTATGGAATGCCGCGCTATCCGAAGTCCATCGTTGACAAATCTTCGGTTGTTGTCGTAGGTCGTCTCATCTCTTACATGCCGACCAAGGCAACGCACAAACCCAGACCTAACGACTGGATTTCAGACCTCACGAGTGGGCCTAATTCCCGCAAAGCCGGCAGCTACGCTTTTCGTGTGGTCAAAAACATCAAAGGGGAATGTGGTCCGGCTTTAACCCTGAAGCTACCGCGTATCGCCTCTAGCGAGTACGGGAACGCGAAGATCGCCCTGAACCCGGGGAAACTGTT
>JACMJB010000144.1 GCA_014380815.1 Armatimonadota bacterium | reverse complement strand
TTCCGGGAAGAAGACGGGCCACCGCCCGACGCGGGGATCGCCGGGGCGGGATCCCGCTCCGCCGAGACCCAGCGTTTGACCACCGAGATTGCACGGGCGCGGCGCGCAGCAGAACGGGCGGATCGGGATGCCAACGAGGCGGACCGGGCGTACGCTACCATGCGGTTTAGTGTGGATGCGTTCCGTAATGGTATCTACAATCCGCAAACGGGGCTTCGTTACAGAATCGGCCCAAACGATGTGATGCAGGCACAGAGTCGCGCTGAGGCCGCCCGAAACAAGATGCGCCAGGCCCACGACCAACTCGATGGTCTGAAAAAGCGGCTCGCCCTTTCCCAGGGGGAGGCCGCTTCCGAGGTCAGCCTGGCTATCAGAGCGAGTGAGTTCGCCACCAAAGGCGAGTGGGTCAAGGCGGAAGAGGCCTATCGCAATGCCCTGAACCAGCCTGCGGTATTCGACTTTGCCCCGGAAGACAAAGCGGCGCTGAATGCCAACTTCGCGATCTCGCTGCAGAAGCAGAACAAGCACGAAGAAGCGGAGATGTATTTCCGGCGGGCCGCGGAGCTTTCGCCGCAGAATGCATCGCTTCAGGCACGATACGGTGATGCGCTCCTGACCAGCGGGAAGACCGGAGAGGCCGAAACCGCCTTTCGCGAGGCAGCGCGATTAAAGCCGACCGAGCCGAGCTACCATCATAATCTGGGAATGGCGCTCTGGCAGCAGAACCGGTATTCGGATGCGGAAATCGCCTACCGGCAGGCGGCGAAACTGGACCCGGTGAACGCGGAGACACAGAACGCGCTGGGGGCGGCTCTGGCGCAGCAGGAGAAGCTGCCGGAGGCGGCGGTGGCGTTTCGCGAAGCCGTGCGTCTGCTGCCTACGAAAGCCGTGTACCGGCGTTCGCTTGGGATTACCTGCACGCAGATGAAGACTTGGACAGAAGCGGAAGCCAGCCTGCGCGAGGCCTTGAGACTCGCCCCCGGCGATGCTTATGAGCAGGACTGCCTGGGGGTCGCGCTGTTCTCGCAGAACAAGTTTCCCGGTGCATTAGCGGCATTCCAGGAGGCGGTACGGCTGGAACCCGGCAACCCGGATTATCAGGCGCATCTGCGCGCGGCACGAAGCCGTTCCTGAGAACGGTTCGTACGCGGTGTTTGAACTGCGGCGCGGAATGGCAATAACGAGGAGGACGAGCGGGCAGCAGGGATGCAGCCCGCTCCTTTCTTTGGCAGGACGGAGCCGAAAACGTGCATGACTGGAATCTGACACCGGAGGCGGCGGTCGCGCTGCAGCGGCAGCTCGCGGCCCAGGTGCGGACGACCAATGGCTTCGACCCGGAGGCGATCCGCTTTGTGGCGGGGATTGATGCCTCCTATCGCCAGCCCAAGCAGGGGGAGACCGGCGATGGCACGTCCTATGCCGTGGTAGTCGTGCTGCGTTTTCCCGATCTCGAACTCGTGGACCAGGCGACGGCCACCGAGCCGACCGTGTTTCCCTATGTACCTGGCCTGCTCTCGTTTCGGGAGACCCCGCCCGTTCTGAAAGCGCTGGCGAAGCTGGCCATCAAACCGGACCTGCTGATGCTTGATGGCCAGGGCATTGCTCACCCTCGCCGCTTTGGGATCGCCTGCCATGTCGGGTTGCTGACGGACACACCCGCACTTGGGGTCGCGAAGTCGGTCCTGACCGGGCGTTATGAGAATCTGGGAGATGCCCCGGGCGACACGGCCCCATTGCTGTATCGGGGGGAAACCATCGGGATGGCGCTTCGAAGCAAAGCCCGTACCAACGCGCTGATTCTCTCGGCCGGTCACAAGATTGATCTGCCGACCACAGTCCGGATGGTGCTGGCGTGTCTGCGCGGCTACCGTTTGCCTGAGACAACTCGCCAGGCCGATAAGATCTCCAAGATCATCGAAAACCCCGCGGACTCAAACCGTGACACTGCCGCAGAGACATCCCCTGGGTAGGCGGTAGACCCTTGTTCCACGTTTCCCGAAAGCGGCTCTTTCATCCGCGATCAAATCCTGTCCACGGAAAGCAATTACTGGTGCGACGAAGACAAATCGAGGTGCGCGGCTGCTGCATGGGGATTCCGTTTGGCTGCGGTTCACTGCTGCTATTGTTTTTGGGGGCCCGCTGACACGAGGCAGCCGTCGCCTAATGGCCTTGGTCCAAGCGGGTATCGCAAAATGGATAAAGGCCTTATGTCATTGCATCCAAGCGTCATACACAGCACATCCAAGATATAACGGTAAAACGAATAATTGCGCTGATTGGGTAAACGACATGCTTGAGTGCGCAGCGAACGAAATGGGTGGATTATACGTGCCGCCACCTTTTAGAAACTGGTATGGAACAGTAATATACGCTGATCTCGAAGACTTGATCGGCTACCCAGGCCAGCCAGGTGGCTGGTAGTGGACCTGATTGCTGGGGTAGTAACAAACTTGTGCGATCTTACCATTGCCGTCAACAATCCTTGTATGAGTCGTCGCGACGGAAAACAGAAAGGGAGCGTTGCACAGAGGACGTTGTGGTGGCTGCTTTTCTGATTCAAACCAGGTTGGTACTTTAAGAGACTTGAGGCCCTTGGAGTGGCTGGCAATCTAGCCAAAACCCGGGAAACCGGAAACCACACGACGCTCCTTGTACATAGTAAAGGGAGCCAGTTAAGTGTGTAACAAAAAATGTTGAACGGATATGTAGTATGTTTCTACCAAAGTGGCGTACTCGGGCCGAAAGACAACTATCATTTCAGGCTCAGAAGGTTATCTACCATCCTAAAGACGGCTTGAAATATATTGACGATGTTGCGGCGGCGGGTGAGAACGGCTTACGCGAGTTACGTGTTGCGAGCAAAGATTTCAACGAGGTCAGCCTTATTAATGGCCAGACTGTGCTGGAAGTGCTTAGCAAAATGTCTGAGAGTATTACTCTACCGACTGCGGAAGAGTTGTTTCATCGGGTTGAAGTTCGGCAAAAGATTATTGGAGCTGTCTTGCTCGCTCGTGCTGGCAGGATTACCGAGCCGGAGATATTCTTATCACTGGCCACCGCGTCAGATGAATCTGGCATGCACGATTTAGCGCTCGCTGGTTTTGCGTGCTTGGATGCCGACACTGTCGATTCGTTTCTAATTGACATACTCAAAAACCGTCCAGTTGATCATCGGCGGTGCTCAATGGCGTGTGGCTTTTTGGGATCACGAAATACGGTGGAAGCTGTTCCAGAAATTGTAAAATGTATGAAAGATTCGCAATTTACTGCGATTCTTAACGCCTTCTTAGCGTTACGTTCGTTACAATATGAAGAAGCGATACCTCTTGCCCTTGACTGCCTCGCAAGGGGAATACCAGAACCAGAAGATGAATCCGCTGTACTGGTTAGATCATTAGAGATCGTCACGGGACAACGATTCGGAAATGACGTGACTACATGGCGAACTTGGTGGGAGAGCGCTTCTAGACCTGAGAAATAATATTATACAGCCCGCCTTTGGACGTTTTTATAGTGCGGCATGAATCGTTTTTTGTTACGTTAACAGTCTTCAAGGCTATGGACTTAACTGCGTTTCAATCAATTTGCTTTTCTGATATTTTCTCGGTGGTTTGAGACACTGCTGATTGTGCTCAAGTTCAAAAATCCCCGCGCTCGTCTCCTCTATTCTGAGTATTGCCTTCTTTCAACGGCGACCCGCTACTTTGACTTTGACCATGTGAAGAAGCAGATGTACAAAACGCACAGGCCGCATATCGAAAGCGGCTATCTGCTCAGAGCGCAGTATGAGCCCACCACGGATCAGGACGGAAGGCCCGACTGGACCCGGCAATTCTGCCGGGTAAAACAAGACGGCACGGGAGCGCGGGGGGCAGCCTGCGGTCCACCGGTCACCGTGCCGCAATTGTATGCAGGACATATCCTTTTGGCAATCAGCTTTGCCGCCTGCCGCTTATCGGCCCGCTGACAAAGGCGCGCTTAGCCGTCTCGAGAACCAGGCGGCCGACTCGGTGAGGCTTTCGCTCGATACCTCGTGCGCCATTGGGTACTCGTGGTAGGCAAAATCAAGCGGCAGCGAGGAGAGCTTGTCCCGAATCTCGCGCCCGCTGGCAATCGGCAACACGGGATCATAAAGGCCATGCACCGCGAGAACTGGCAGATCGCGCAGCAGTTCATCCGGAGCACGCTCCTTCCAGGCGGCGGGAATCAACCGCCCACTCATCAGGACCGCACCGGCGATCGCCTGGGGCTGTGTCAGAACCACGTACAGGCTCATGATCGCGCCCTGCGAAAAACCGCCCAGATAGATCCGGCGGGGGTCGGCGCCGTAAGCCTCGGCAGCCTCGCCTAAGAAATGGACGATCTTGTCCCGGCTCTGGGCTGCGATACCCTCATCCGCGATAATGCCATCGGGGGTGAAGGTGACCGGATACCAGGCCGCGCCGCCGTTCTGCGCGTGGACCAGCGGGCCGCGCGCCGACACGATCACCAGACGCGGGTCGAGGGACGGAGCGAGGCCAAACAGATCATGCTCGCTGCTGCCGACCCCGTGCAGCAGGACCAGAAGCGGTGGTTTTCCGGCGAGGGGGGAGGCGATCAGCGGTCCCCGGACCAGATGTTTCAGCGACAGTGTTTTCGGGGTGACTTTTTCAGACATGGTGACAGCGGTTCTCCATGAAGCCGTGGTGAGCGGTCTTTCCTCTGCGACTCTATGATACAATCGCTGATGCAGTGCAGAATTTGCACCGCCTTTTAACCGTTATACCGCAGCGGGGGTGAAAAAGTTTCCCCTTCGACAACGGCCGGAGAAAATCGCAGGGATGCACGCAGAAACCAACCCGCAGTCGGCGCCAGCAGTAGCAGAAACGATCGAGTCAAAGGACGATCCTCATTCCGGGGACGACCTCTTCTGCCCGTTCAATGCGGCGCTGGATCTGCTGACGGCGCGCTGGACTCTGCACGTCGTCCGCGCGCTCCTCAGCGGTCCATGCCGATTCAACGAGATCGCGCAGGCCTACGGCATCAACGCCCACACGCTGCGGGAGCGGCTGCGCGCACTGGAGAACGAGGGCGTCGTGGTCCGCACCGTAATCAGCGCCATGCCACCCAATGTCAATTATGCACTTACGGAAAAAGGGCTTGCCCTGAACCGTGTCTTCGAGGAGCTTGCGAGTTGGGGCCGTGAATGGATCGCCCCCCCACCGACTCTGTCGCCTTCCCCGGAAAAATAGCCATGTCTGAATCTTCGGCTCCCACTGGGTGGGATTTCGTCCGAATCGGTCGCCGCGTCCGCTCCCGTCGCCTGCAGCTCGGTCTGTCCGCGCAGGATCTGGCGGACAGAGCTGGGATCGCACGACAAACGATTGTCCGGATTGAGAGCGGTAAACCCTGCAAGACCGAGACACTGAACCGCATCCGGCACGTTCTGAACCTGTTCTACGATTTCCTGACGCGCGAAGATCCGCCACAGGATTTCTGCGTGCAGCACTACCCCGAAAAGGCGCACTGGACCATATCGCGCCCGAAGACCGAGTATCAGCGACATGGCGAGATTCCAGACCCTCGCCACGAAGATGACCCGCAGGAGCGGCTGCGTCTGGGGAGGCTCGGCTATCAGCCGTTCTTCACCTGTTTGCTGAACTCCGAACTGCCGGGAGGCATCCTAAACCAGGGACTGATGGAGATCTACCGGGAAACCTGGGTGGATTCGCATCCTGGCGAGGAGTTCGTTTATTGCCTGAGCGGAAAGGCGCGAATCTGGGTGCGGGGCACGGAGTTTCTGCTGGAGGAGGGCAGTGCGATCACTTTCAAGGGCAGCGAGCCGCACCAGTATGCTCCCGCGGAGACCATCAGCCCCAGCGGGGTGCCGTTGCGGCTTCTCATCGTGGTGGCTCTGGGCAAGGGCGACCCTACCCGCAACGCGGAGACGGAGGAAGAACGGGCAAAACAGCGTCCGACGCCCCGCACACAGAGGGCGGGGGCGCCGGACTGAGGCGCTGCCGTGCCTATTTGGGAGGAGCCGGGCGCGACGATGCGAGCTTCCCGGTGACGCTGACTCCCAGCTTCGCAAGCGCCCCTTCCAGGAATCGGTCGCCGTCACGGTAGCCGATCGTGCTCGCGGCGATCTTGCCGTCTTTCCCGATCACATACTGGGTCGGGATGCCAGTGACCTGGTAGAGACCGCCCGCGATATTACCCTTGGCGCGTCCCGCGGGATCAAAAACTGTCGGGAAGGAGTAGGTGTCTTTTTTCGCGATCAGCCACTTGTCGTACTCCGCCTTTTCGTCCCAGACACAGACTGCAAGCACGGTCACGTCTTTGTCCTTGACCTGCCGGTACACCGATTCCAGATACGGCATAGATTTCTGGCATGGACCGCACCAGGTTGACCAGAAGTCCAGAATGACGATTTTGCCCTTCAGGTCAGATAGCTTGACCGGGGTGCCATTTGGGGTGTAGGCGGTGAAGTCCGGGGCGACCGTGCCCACAGCAAGCAGCTTTGGCTCTGTCACCGGTTTCGCGCCCTGTGGGATGGCCCAGGCAAACGTTTTGCTTGCCAGCGGCTTATCGAATACCCATTCCGTGAAATCCAACTGGAGATTCGGATGTTCGACCCCATCCTTGGTCCATCCTTCCAGCCTGCGGACCGGCAGTCCCGTCGCCGTGTCAATCCAGGACCGGATGAAGGAAGTGGCTGTCGGCTCGGAGGCGTTTCGTGGCGGCTCCTGGTCCGTGACCACGATCATTTTTTTACCGCTCAGGGTCTCCTCACGGAGGATGCGCTTGTTTCCGGGGCGCGGCGGCGCGTCCGGCGTCACCACCAGATCCATTCCCGCCATGCCATAAAGCTGCGACATCGGGCGCTGACCCGTTTTTGGGGCATCCGCCGTTCGGTAGTTGTTGTTCAGGTCGTTGTATTCGTACTGCTTCACACCATCCGAGAAGTAGAACGATGGCTTCGTCCTTCCCGCCGAGAGCGGGGTGGCATCCACTCGGAAACGATTCGGCCCGTCCGTCGTGACAACCACTGCGAAAAAGGGCACAAGTGCGCCGCTTTTCGAGTTTATCAGGGAGAAGGTCGCCTTTGCCTGGACCGTTTTTTTTGTCCGTAGCGGAGAAACTGGCAGCGCTGGCGGCGTGACCGGGGAAGCAGGGGACACGGTTTGCGCACCCGACATGCCACTCAGGATGAGAAGCGAGACTGCTGTTCCGAATGCACGGGATCGAGTTCTTAGGATCATTCTCTCTTGTTCTTTCCGGGAGCAGGGAGGGCAGACTCAGAAAGCCGGGTTCGACAGATTCTTGACCGGCACGTAGTAATAGTTCGACCCAATATCGGTCGCCTTCGTGGTGCCAGGCCCGAGAAGATAGCCCTGCCTCGCCTTGAGGCTCGCAGCGGAGGTCACCCCGTTGAGACTGACGGTCATGCTCTTGGCGTGGCCATCTTGAAACAGCACGTTCGCCATATTCTGATGTCGGCCGGTCACCTTCTGGAATCCGGAGCCGAATGCCGCACCGGTCTGCGGATTGCGCGGAGGGTAAAGCCCGTTGAATGAGGCACTGGTCGCGCTGTTCTGGGCGTCCGCCAGCAGGAAGCTTTCCGCTGGATTCTCCCAGTCCGCCATGGCGATAAAGGGGCCATAGATGGAGCCGTCCGGCAGCCGCAAACTCGAAAACGGAGCATCGAACAGGATATTTCTATCATAACCGAGCGCAGCATCCGTCACATCAATGGTAAACGGCGCTCCCCCTCCCGAGGCCCCCAGGTCGCCGGCGGATAGACAGGCCTGAACGGGTCCGCTCTTGAGATAGTTCTGCACCAATCCCTGCGTTGGGATCATTTTCGCGGCACCCGGGGTCTGGTGGATCATTCCGTAGAACCAGTAAAACTGGTCGCGGTAGGTAAAACCAGGGCGAAGGGGCGCGCTGTACCCACCTAGCGGGAACGTTTCGTCAGAATCCTGGGCATACATCAGGACCGCTGCCCCCATCTGCTTAACGTTACTAAGGCAGGAGGTTTGCCGGGCTTTTTCCCGCGCCTGGGCGAAGACGGGGAACAGGATCGCGGCGAGGATGGCGATGATCGCGATCACTACCAGAAGCTCGATTAGCGTAAATCCTGAGGAGATCCGCGTGGAGGCGCTGTTCCTGCGCCGCAGGATTCTGCGTGGAGCAGGGCACGGCTGCATGGAGACCATATTTCTATCCATCCCTTTCGACAAACGCCCTGAATAGGCGCGGACACTATTAATATATCAGACTATTCTGGTCCACTTTGTCTGCTTTGGCAAAGGAGCAACTACGTACCACCCAAACAGGGCCGGGAATGGTATCTTGCGCCGATCGCGGGGAGCGCGAGGAGGCGAATCCGATTTTGGCTTCCTGTCTGACTGTCAGGGGTTCATTCGCCTGACGGAAAAGGATTGCTCATTATAACCGAACCAAGGCTATGGCGCGGAAAGGAAGGAAGGAAGGAGCCTGCTACTGTTGGTCAAAATAGGGTGAAAGTGAAACATTTCGGCGGCTTGACTTATTTCTTGGCGCGGTGCGCCCTGACAAAGAACCCGGCCTTCTCCCGAATGGCAAGGCTCAAGCGTGCGGCGCACGGTCCTTGACACGGCGATAGTGCGCTGCGGCCTTTGCCCGGTTGCCGCAGGCAGTCATTCGGCACCAGCGACGCCCGTGGTTTTTAGTCGTATCGTAAAAGAACAGAATGCACTGCGGGTTTTCACACTGGCGCACCAGCGAAGGGTCGCCGTGGCAAAGCAGAGCCGCCGCATCCCTGGCGATAGGTGCAAGCAGGTGGACGGGTTCCGTGACCGAGGCGATAGTTTGCTCTGCGTATCTCCCGGGTTCTCCTGCCACCGGCTCGATCCGTGAAAAGCCCGGACTGCGCTGCAAAACGTCGTTGATTACTGCCACTGTTCCGTGGGGAGCTACCTGACCCTGGGACAGCGCCTCAGCCAGACTTCGCAGCGCGCCGCGAAGGATCAGCCCCTCTTTCAGCGGGGCGGACAAAGCAGACGGAGGCAGCTTCGCGGAACCCAGCCAGGCGAGCAGATCTTCCCCTGTGGAAAGCAGACTCACCCGCTGACCGGCCTGCAGGACCTCTGTATTTACGAAGTCCAGACAGAGACGGCCCGCGACAAACAGAAAACGCTCGTTCTCTTCCATCCGTTTATTCTAACCGACAAAAAAACTATTGACAAGTTATATAACCCTGTGCTATAACCTTGTTGTTAACCATTAAAATACTACTTAGATGGTTATACAGGAAAAGGAAACTCTGCCATGCAGGAAGCCGAAACGGTGCCGGACGCCATGCGACTCAGCGCCGAACTCAAAACCGGGCACGTTGGAATCAATGTCAGCGATCTCGCCCGCTCCATCTCGTTTTATCGGGCGGTCTTCGGATTCGCTCAGATGCACGAATCCCAGGAGACCGGGCGCGAGTTCGCCTTCCTGGGCGACGGCGAAACGCTGTTTCTTACGCTCTGGCAGCAGAGCCAGGGCCGCTTCAACGCTCATGCGCCCGGCCTGCACCATCTGTCGTTCCAGGTACCGACTATTGCCGATGTCGCGGAGGCCGAGCGGCGCGTACGCTCTCTGGGGGCGCACCTCTATCATAGCGGGGTCGTGCCGCACACGGAAGGCGCGCAGTCCGGCGGCATTTTCTTCGAGGATCCGGACGGCACCCGTCTGGAGATCTATGCTTCCTCCGGCGCGGGCGGGTCTGCGGCACCGACGCCTGGCGCTCCAACCTGCGGGTTCTTCTGAGGTGAGGCCGATGAGTGGACGGTCCAGGGCATTGCGCGGTGCTGTAGACCTGGACCCCGATGATCGGAGGATGGCACGCTACGCTGAGCTAGCCGGTCTCGCGCATCAGGCGGGAAACGCCGCCGTTGGCGCGGTGGTCGTGCAGGCAGGCAGCGATACCAGAATCGCCGAGGGCCGGGAAACTACGGCAAGCATAGGCGACCTGACTGGTCACGCCGAAATCAATGCGCTGCAGGAGGCGGTTGCCGTATCTGGCACGACAGACCTGTCTGACTGCACCCTTTATACGACGACGGAGCCGTGTTTCATGTGTTCTTACCGGATTCGGGAGAGTCACCTTCGCCGC
>JACMJB010000143.1 GCA_014380815.1 Armatimonadota bacterium | reverse complement strand
TGTCACGCTTGGAACGGCCCTCCCTCTCCAGGTCGACCAGCACCTCCTGGGCGCGGGCAATCACCTCGGGGGGCAGGCCCGCCATACGGGCGACCTGGACTCCATAGGATTTGTCGGTTCCCCCCGCAACGATCTTGCGCAGCCAGACGATTCGGTCCCCGGTCTCTTTAACCGCGACCCGAAAGTTGCGGACGCTGGGAAGCTGCTTTTCGAGTTCGTTGAGCAGGTGGTAGTGGGTCGCGAACAGCGTCTTGCAGCCGCGCTGCGCCAGATGCTCGGCGACCGCCCAGGCAATCGAAACGCCGTCAAAGGTGCTGGTCCCTCTGCCGATCTCGTCCAGGATCACCAGGCTGCGCTCCGTGGCATTGTTCAGGATGTTTGCGGTTTCGGTCATCTCGACCATGAAGGTGGACTGCCCTGCGGCAAGATCATCGTGCGCCCCGACGCGGGTAAAGATGCGGTCCACGATCCCGATGCGGGCATAGTCGGCGGGCACGAAAGAGCCGACCTGGGCCAGCAGCACGATCAGCGCGACCTGACGCAGCACTGTGGACTTGCCCGACGAGTTGGGACCGGTAATCACGTGAAGCTGGTTCGGGCCGTTGTCGAGCAGGGTATCGTTGGGAATAAAGACAGTATGACCGCCCAGTTTCTCGACCACAGGATGCCGCCCGGCCTTGATCTCGATCACCGCGCCCTCATCCACCTCGGGCCGTGTGTAGCGGTTCGCGGCGGCGACCTCGGCGAGCGAGGCGACCACATCCAGTCGCGCGACCGCCTGCGCGACATGAAGAACGGAGGCGGCGTGGGTCGCGAGGGTATCTCGCAGTCCGCAGAACAGGTCGTACTCGCGGGTGGTGATCTTGTCCTGCGCTCCCAGGACCTTGGCCTCCATCTCCTTGAGGTCCGGGGTAATAAACCGTTCGCCGGTCGCCGTGGTCTGTTTGCGGATGTACTCTCCTTCGGGGACCAGGGCGAGATTGGGGCGCGACACCTCGATGTAGTAGCCGAAGACCGCGTTGTAGCCGACTTTGAGGCTCTTGATGCCGGTCCGCTCCCGCTCGGTCGTTTCCAGCGTCGCGATCCAGGATTTTCCGCCGCGCGAGATGTCGCGCAGTTCATCGAGTTCCGCATCGAAACCGTCGGCGATCAACCCCCCCTCGCGCAGGCTGAGTGGCGGCTCCTCCACCAGACCTCGTGCGATCAGATCGGCGACTTCGGGCAACCGGTCCATCCGCTCCAGCAGCGCGCGAACCGAGGCATCCGCGATCTGCGCGGCATGTGCGGCAACCTCGGGGACCCGGTCCAGCGACAGGCGCAGCGAAACCAGGTCGCGGGCGTTCGCGGTCCCGGTCGAGACGCGGGCCATCAGCCGCTCCAGGTCGGAAACGCCGCGCAGGGCATCGCGCACATCACCGCGCGCGAGTGGGTCGGCGTGAAAAGCCTCCACGGCATCCAGGCGCCGCCCGATCCGCTCGACCGAGAGCAGGGGGGCATCCAGCCATTTCTTGAGCAGTCGCCCGCCCATCGGGGTCTGCGTCGCATCCAGAACCGCGAGCAGCGATTTGGCCTTCGCGCCATCCGCCATGCCCGTGGTCAACTCCAGGTTGCGGCGCGCCGGGGCATCGAGTGTCATCGCATCTTCTACACTGTAGGTGGCAAGGGTCCGGATATGGGCGACCGCGCCCAGGTGCGTTGCTTTCAGGTAGGTGAGCAGCGCGGCGGCGGCATCCAGGCCCGCCGTGAACTCCTCGCAGCCGAAACCTCGGAGGCTTGCCGTCCCGAAGTGGTCCAGCAGGGCGGTCCGCGCGGAGCGGGGCAGGTCGGTTCTTGCCATGCGGGTCAGCGTGGCGGGGCAGGCGGTTTTGATCGCCTCGGCAAGGGCATCCATCCCTTCGGGCACCAGGCACTCGGCGGGACAAAGACGGGCGACCTCCTCGACAATCTTGCCAATGCCCGCCTCGGCAGGAATCTCGGTTACCAGGAATTCGCCCGTGGAGACATCCGCGACTCCCACTCCGCAGACCGGCTCCTGAAAGACAGCCGCCACCAGGTAGTTGTTCGATTTGGAGTCGAGCAGGGCGTCCTCGACCAGGGTTCCGGGTGTCACCACCCGTGTCACGCGCCGTTTGACCAGTCCTTTGGCCTGTTTGGGGTCCTCCACCTGATCGCAGATCGCGACCTTGAACCCCTTCTGTACCAGTCGTGCCAGATACCGATCCAATGCGTGAAATGGCACCCCCGCCATGGGGAACCGTTCCGGCAGGCCCTGAATCTCGCGCCCGGTCAGCGTGATCTCCAACTGGCTGGCGATGGTTTCTGCGTCCTCGCCATACGCCTCGTAGAAATCTCCGACCCGCATCAGGAGCACCACATCGGGCCGCTCGTTTTTCAGGTCTACGTACTGCCGCAGCATGGGCGTCAGCTTCTCAAGAGGAACGGCGGAGTTGTCGAACATGAGCAGGGGACCTCGGAAACGGAGATTGAAGGCGGGGCGCAAAAAGACGTTCTATACTATACGGCCAATTCCTCGTGGCTGGCATGCCGACGCCTCCTGACGCCGGGCCTCTTGAAGCCAGCGTGGGGTGAGGTACAATGGACCCTATGGCACCGCTGCAGATGACTTCCCCGCCCGCGATCGGTCTTCATGGTTCCGCCATGGCGGACCTGCTTACCGGAATTCGACAGGCGATTCTGCTGGGAAAATACCCCGCGGGAACCTGGCTTCCGACCGAGCGCGAGCTTGCGGAAGAGTTCGGGGTCGCGCGGCGCGCGGTCCGGCGTGCCATTGATATCCTGGCTGAAGAAGGGCTGGTGGTGTGTCGCCCCCGCTTTCGCCCGGTGGTCGCGACGCCCTCCACAAAACCGTTCTCGCTTCCTGCGGCGCCAGTGGCTCCCCCTTTAAAGCTGGCGGCTCCCTTGCCCCCGCCGGCGCTCTCGGGAGACAAAGCAGGCTCCCGTCTCGTCGCCCTGGTGATGTGGCACGGGGACCCTGAAGAGCAGGGTGTGACCGCGCAGCGGCGCATCTTCTGGGGCATGAATCGTCGCCTCGCCCAGGACGGGTTTCATGGCGTTTTCCTGGACCTGGGCGGGCTGGTCCAGGCACCGCCGGAGTCCGTGGATGGGGCCGCGCAGGATCTGCGCTACTCCTCGGAGGCCGAGAATGTGAAGCGGGAAGCGGCACACCTGCGCTACGTGCTTGAACACGGCTTTGCCGGGATCGTTTTCTATGCCTATGCGTACCGCCGCAACCGCGAACTGATCCAGGAAGTCGCCCAGCACCTGCCGCTCGTTTTGATTGACCGGATGGTTCCCAGCATCCAGGCGGACTATGTGGGAATTGACAATCACCGCGCCCAGTACGAGGCGACCCAGCATGTGCTGTCGCTGGGACACCGGCGTGTCTTGTTTGTTACCACCGCCGAACCGATCAACACGGTGCAGGACCGGGTGGAAGGGTACCGGCAGGCGATGGCCGAAGCGCCGGACGGACCGCTGCCGGAGAATGTCCTGACCGCACTCAACCGGTGGACCGTCCCAGAGTGGTCTGTTTTTGAAAGCCTTTTCTGCTTGCCTCAGGAGCAGCGACCAACGGCGGTCTTATGCGTGAACGATCACACGGCAATGAATGTCTGCCGCCGGCTGCTTGCTCTGGGTCTGCGCGTTCCCGAAGACGTGGTGCTGTGCGGGTTCGACGATAACTGCTCGGTCCTGCCAAACGACATCGGTCTGACCACGGTTGCGCAGCCATTCGAGCAGATCGGCAGCGCGGCGGCGGAGACCTTCCTTGCCCGCAATTCGGAGGCGTCCCCTATCGGTGCGCCCACGCGCCACATCGAACTGCCGGCTCGCCTTGTGATCCGTGCCAGCACCGGCAGCCGCGTCAACGTATCCCCCCCGCTGGTGGAGCCACCGCCGCATCGCTCTCGCACGGAATCTCTGCGAAATCGCCGCGTTGACCATACTGCACCAAATCGAACCAAGTAACCCGATACAGGGAGTCTGACATGGCTCTTCTCCGGCTTTTGACGGTTGTTTTGGTTCGATGCTGCTCCCTTTTTCTCCCTTGACAACCGCACCAAAGCGGTGCATAATGTCAGCACGGTGCAACGTAACGCGCCATACCAAAGAAGGAGCCGCTGTAATGACCCCCATTTGTCCTGTGTCCCACGCCGCGTCCAAGCGTTCTGCTTTCACCTTGATTGAGTTGCTAGTGGTCATCGCGATTATTGCCATCCTGGCTGCGATTCTTTTCCCTGTCTTTGCCCAGGCCCGCTCCAAAGCGCGCCAGGCTGCCTGCCTCTCCAATACCAAACAAATCGGCCTGGCACTGATCGGATATTCTCAGGATTATGATGAGGAGATGGTGCGCGGCTGGTACGGACCGGGCGGATTCGGGGACTCGGACAATGCCCCCGCACCCAATACCCGGTACAAATGGATGGACGCCATCGAGCCTCTCGTGAAAAACACTGGCGTGTTCACCTGCCCCAATGCTCCCGTTGGTATTACTGGTAAGCAAAACAATGTGCCCGCGAGAGGCCGGTATGTTCCCAACCGGTTGATCGGGATTGAGCCGGGGACCTTCGCGGGGGGGGATAACAGCCATTACGGCAGCTACGCGATCAACTCCGCTTACTGGGGAGACGATACCGCCAAGAAGGGGCCGGGCAATGAGACCTCGCTGTCCGCCGTTGGGACGCCCGCGAGCACGATCTGGGTAGCAGACGGCAACGGCAGCTACCAGTTCTGCTGGGAGAACGTAAATGTGGACCCAGAGCAAGTTCTGAAGGAGGGCGATGTCAACTACATCATCTGGAAGGGGAAGGCCCTTACGGATCTCCAGGAGGGTGCGATCGTAGACCGGCACCAGGGAATGTCGAACGTCATCTATTGCGATGGTCACGCCAAGAATGTATCCCTGTCCTTCCTGATCTCGACGGATCAGCGCACGAAAAACACGGACGGGACGCCAAACCCGAACGGTTACCTCCGGCAGTTCACCATCGCCGACGACTAATCGCCGTCTCCGGGTAAAGTGAATGCATTGACACAACGCTGCGGTCCCGCTTGATGCATCGCATCAAGCGGGACTATTCTCGAAGAAGCGACAACCGCAACACGATGCTTTTTTTCCGTCTCACCCTGCTTGCCGGCATCCCGGCCGCTCTGTTAGGGACCCTGCCCGCCCCCCCTGCCCAGGCCGCTCCCGAGGAACCCCCGCGCGTGGCGGTCTTCGCGCAGGCTAACTTTCCAACCTACGGAGTCAATGGGCTGGTGAGTCCTCGGCAGATCGTCCGCAATCTCCAGGCCGCGGGACTGGGTGCCGACCTCCTGGACGCCGATGCGCTCGCCCGACCGGAGCGGCTGAACGCCCAGCGATACGCCGCTCTCGTTCTGCCCTACGGCAACACCTTTCCCCTGGATGCGTTCGCCAATCTGCGGAAATTCCATCAGGCGCGCGGCTCCCTTGTCACCACGGGGATTCCGTTCACCCACCCCGCCGCGCGGCTCGCGGCTCGCGGCTGGGACGCGACCCCCCGCTGGGGAGGCGCCGTTCAGCTTGCCCCACTCCAGGGACCGCGTCCCGGCGCGAACGCCGTTCGCATTCAAACCGGAGACCAGGACTGGACCGGCGTCTCCTCGGCCCGCTTCGCGGTCCGGCCCGGGGACAAGGTGACACTCTCCGCGGCACTGCGGGAGACCACCGCGCCGCCGCGAGCGGCGAGAAGCCGGACGCCGACCGCGGCACTTCGGGGACCCGAGGATCAGCTTTATCTCCGTTTTCTGGATGCCAGCGGTACCTTTCTGGAGCAGCGCGGTGTGGCGGTTCCAGCGGCGGCGCGGTCCGGCTGGAACCCGGTGCGCGTGGAGTCCGTGGCACCCGCCAGAGCCGCCTTCGCCAACCTGTCGCTCCAGATGCGCCGCCGGGGACGCACGTTCCTGGCCGGTGATTTTGAGGGGAGCGTAAACGGAAAACCGGCTCCTCTAGCGAATGCCGACCTGTCACGGGTAGGCGACGAGTTCCTCGATCTGGGACACCAGGACACCCCGGCTCTGTGGGGGCCGGACGGGATCGGGATCGGGGGCTTCGCCGGGCCGGGAGATCCAAACCTTCCCGCATCGGTGGTCGTCTCGCCGGGCGACCCCCTGCACCTCACCCCACTGTTTTCCGGCAGGCCCGCAGCGACGGTGCGCGCCGCGCCGCAGTGGCTCGATCCCCGCTCTCTGCCCGCCGGGGTCCGCCTGATCCCCGCCCTGGGAACCCCCGCGCGACCGCTGATCGCGCTGCTAAGCCAGGAAAAAGGGCCGTTCCAGGGAGCGGTGGACGCCTGGACCTACCGGGTACCCGAAGGGGACCGAGAGGACTATTACGCGTGCCAGGTCATCGCGCGCGCGACCGTGTCGGTGCTGTCGCGTCGTGGGCTGCTGAGCAAGCCGAAGGAGTCCGTCGCCTTCCGGGGGCTGGATGCCCTGCCGCGTCCCACCCTCTTCGAGAACCTGACCTTGCCCAAAGTCGCCCGCCGGTACGACACCTTTCAGCCGAAGATGCCCCCTCCCGCTCGCCGCCTGTTTGTCTCCGATGTGCGGAGCTTGAAGAACGACGAGAAGCTGCTGCTGACCTCGCTTCAGGGGATCGTGAACCGGAAGCAGCCGCGTATCTATCTGCTTTTCGACGAGGACGATGCGCGCTGGCTGGAGACGCTGCGGCAGCAGGGTGTGACGGATGCGCCGATCCCGGTTGCGGACCCCTGGTCCCTGTTCGGGCAGTTCCGTTCCGAGTTCAAAGGGGCGGTGGTCTGCGACCCGAAGGTATATGTCTCCCCCTGTATCGCGGTGTCCCTGGCGGGTGCGGACGACCTGCTGGTCGCGATGACGCCGCAGCTTGCGGAGCGCGCTAAGGTCCCCGTGACACTGGATCTACGGGGCCGCTTTAAAAATAACGCGGACGCCCTGCGCTATCTGCGAACCAGTATCCTGCCGCGCCTTGATCCGTATCTGACCTGCACGCTGGACCCGGCGGTCTTCCATCAGGGCGGACTGGACTCGCTCATCGCCGCCCGCGCCTCTGTCTTCTGGATCACCGGACCGGAAGCGCAGCAGCTGCCCGGTGCGGATTCATTCGCGGAAGTCGCGGAGGTCAGCGCTCTTCTCGCCGGGATGCCGCTTGGCGCGGTCGTGCGCGGCTTCTGGTGGCACGGCGACGGGATCGGGCTGCAGGAAAGTGATGGCGTTGCCCTGGCCGGTCGTCTGGGGAAGGTCACCCTGGTCAGCGATCTCATCACCAATCTGTCAGTCCAGAGCGGCGTTCGTGCGGATCGTCTGGCGCAGAAGCCGCGTGCCCCCGCGCCGCCGCTGGACCGAAAAAAGATCTATGTCGCCTTCACGATGTCCGACGGCGACAACCTGTGTACCTGGCGCGGTTACTTCCGCCGCTACTTCGAGGACCCCGTACGGGGCACGATCCCGATCGGTTGGGGCATGAGTCCGGCGATCCTGGATCTCGCCCCTTCCTGGGCACGCTGGTACTATGAGCAGGCGACCCCTAATGACGAGTTTATCTGCGACGTATCCGGCGTCGCCTATATGTACCCGTCTTCCTGGGGGGCGTCGCTGAAGGACAAAGAGGGCGCATTTCGCTGGTTCTACGACCGAACCCAGGACTATATGCAGCGGATGGACATGAAGACTCTTCGCCTGATGGACGTCCGCAAAGACGACATCGCGCGTGTCGGACCGCTCCTGCCAGCTCTCGACTACCTCATGCCGGATTATGGTCACGCCGGGGGTACGGCGTACCAGGAGGTGACCTACGCGCTGCCGACCGGTCAGTCGGTGTTCCGCGCTGTTACCAGTGGAAGCGGCCCGCAGCACTTCGCCGAGCAGATCCGCGACCGCGCCGCGGGTACACGCCCCGCTTTCGTCAATGCCTTTGTCTGGAACTGGGGGTCAAACCTCTCCGACCTCAAGCAGACACTCCAGATTCTCGGTCCCGATTATGTTGCCGTCACCCCATCGCAGCTCAACGCCCTTTACCGCCAAGCCAATAAGGGCGCCGAGTTGCCTGAAAACCAAGTGACCCACTCCACGAAACAAACAAGATGAACCTTATGAAGCGATCTCCTTTTCTCTCCCGGCCCACCTCTGCCCTGGGCGCGATGCTGGTACTGACCGTGACCGGCGCGGTGGCTCTGCCCACCGCGGCGCAGGAACTTTCCCGTCCGCCCTCCGTTCCCCTGGTCACGCACGATCCCTACTTCAGCGTCTGGTCCGCCGCCGACACGCTAAGCGGGGACGACACCCGCCACTGGACCGGCACCACCCAGTCTCTGAACAGTCTGGTGCGCATTGACGGCAAGACCTATCGCCTTATGGGCAAAGACCCGTCCACGGCCCCTGCCTTGAAACAGACGCGGCTCGAAGTGCTGCCGACGCGCACGATCTATACGTTCGAAGGCGCGGGCGCGCAGGTCGTGCTGACCTTCACCTCGCCGATGCTCCCTGACGATCTGGATCTTCTGAGCCGCCCGGTGACGTACCTGACCTGGGAGGTCCGCGCCACCGACGGCAAGTCGCATGCGGCGTCCCTGTATTTCGATGCCAGTGCGCAGCTTGTCGTGAACCAGCCGGACCAGAAGGTGATGTGGCGGCGGGAGAAGATCGGTAACCTGACCGCGCTCCGGATGGGAACCGAGGCGCAGCCGGTGCTGCAAAAGCGTGGGGATGACCTGCGGATTGACTGGGGGAATCTGTATGTAGCCACGTCGCAGCCCGGCGCCAAGGGAGTGATCGCGTCCCGGTTCGTGGCAACCGAATCGTTCGCGAAGAACGGCCAGATCCCTTCGCTCGATGACAGCCGTATGCCACGCCCTGCGGGAGAGGAAAACCCGGTCTCGGCATTTGTTCTGGACCTTGGCAGTGTGTCAGCGAAGCCGGTGTCGCGACGCCTGCTGCTGGCGTACGACGACGAGTACTCGATCACCTACTTCCGCCGTAACCTGCGCCCTTACTGGCGGCGCAACGGGATGACCGCGAATCAGCTACTGCAGACCGCGGACCGGGACTACGCAAAGCTGCAGGCGCGCTGCCTCCGCTTCGACAACGAGCTGATGGCGGACCTTACCCGCGTTGGGGGGAAACAGTATGCCTGGATCGCCGCGCTGGCGTACCGTCAGGCACTCGCCGCGCAAAAATTGGTGGCCGACGCCAACGGTCAGCCGCTGTCGTTCTCCAAGGAGAACTTCAGCAACGGCTGCATCGCCACGGTGGATGTGATCTATCCCGCCTCTCCGCAGCTTCTGCTGTTCAGTCCGACACTCGTCAAAGCGTCACTGGTGCCCCTGCTCAGCTACTCCGCATCGCCGCGTTGGAAGTGGCCGTTCGCCCCGCACGACCTGGGGACGTACCCGATTGCCAACGGGCAGGTATATGGTGGCGGCGAGCGCACCGAAGAGAACCAGATGCCGGTGGAAGAGTCGGGCAACATGCTCCTGATGCTGGCTGCCCTGGCAAAATCTGAGGGCAATGCCGACTTCGTCGCCCCGTATTGGCCCACGATCACCCAGTGGGCGGACTATTTGACGGATAAGGGCTTCGACCCTGAAAGCCAGCTTTCTACCGATGACTTCGCCGGACACCTGGCGCACAACGTCAACCTTTCCGCCAAAGCAATCGAGGCGATCGGCGCCTATGCTTATCTTTGCGAACTGCGCGGGGACAAGCTGAACGCCGCCAAGTACCGCAAAACGGCGGAATCCTTTGCCGCGCGATGGGTTAAGGAAGGCGACAATGGCGATTACACTCGTCTGGCCTTCGATAAGCCGGACACCTGGAGCCAGAAGTACAATCTGGCGTGGGACCGGATTCTGGGGCTGAATCTGTTCCCCCAGTCCATGATCCGTAAAGAGATGGCCTTTTATCGCACGAAGCTAAATCGTTACGGCCTGCCACTCGACAGCCGGGAAAACTACACAAAGCTGGACTGGACGATCTGGACCGCTACCCTCAGCGGCGACCGGAGCGATTTCATCTCGCTGGTCACCCCCGTGTATGATTTCCTCAACGTGACCCCTGACCGGGTACCGATGACCGATTGGTACCGCACGATCCAGCCGCAAAAAGCCGGTTTTCAGGCACGCTCGACGGTCGGCGGGGTGTTTATCAAGATGATGGATGATCCCGCTACCTGGCGCAAATGGGTCAGCCGGGACAAAAATACTGCCCGTGGCTGGGCGGCTCTGCCCCTGCCCCCGAAGATCACCACGGTGGTACCGACCTCGCAGCAGACGGGTCTGACATGGCGCTACACGACCCAGACGCCCTCCTCCGCTGCCTGGTTCCAGCCCAGCTTCGATGACTCCGCCTGGCAGACCGGGCAGGCTGGGTTCGGCACGAGAGACACGCCGGGGGCGGTGGTGCGCACCGAGTGGAACACCTCGGACATCTGGATTCGCCGCGAATTCACCATGCCTGCGGGCAGCTTCGAAAATCTGCAGCTCCTGATGCATCATGACGAGGAAGCCGATATCTACATCAACGGCACGCTGGCGGCGCGGGCGGGGGGCTTTACTGGTCAATACGATCTCACCCCGCTGACCGCGGAAGGGCGCGCCGCACTGAAGCCGGGAAAAAACACGATCGCGATCCACTGCCATCAGACGGGTGGGGGGCAGTATATTGACGCCGGTTTCAGCACGCTGGTGGAATCCAACTAACCCCTGAGTTCCGAAGCGGAATGCAGAGGGGCTTTGCTCACGAGCAAAGCCCCTCTGCAGTTGGAAACTGCCAGGCAGGGTGCGGATCTCGAGGTGGCGTGGGAGCGGACACCTTTAAACCGGGTTGAACCGCGAGTACTCTACCGTTCCGACGGAGCGGAGCGGGGCGACGGCGCTGCGCTCCACAGCCTCGCGCAGCGTAAACTCCACCAGCCGCTCCGCACCGGGAAAACCGGCGGCGCGCGGATCGTCCCACAGCACGCGGGCGTCACCGGAAAGCTGGAGCAGATCGCCGGTCTGCCAGGAGATAAAGAGCAGACCCGCCACCCCGGTGGCGGTGATATTGCCAAGCGTATTGAACATGGTGTTGCCGCTGTAATCCGGAAAGAGCAGTGTCTTCCCATCCGCTCCCACCTGCAGGAAGCCGGGACTGCCGCCCCGGTGCGAGGCATCCGCGCCGCTCTCAGGATGAATACTCGCGATGAAAAAGGTGTCCGCCCCGCTGACCCACGCGGCCTGTGTCGGCGTCAGCGTGGTTCGATGGCGCGGCCTGTCGGAGATGACAGGGTGGACTTGATCCGGGCTGTCTTCGAGTGGTCCGGCTGCCGTGAACGAGCGGGCCTGGATATACTTGGGGCAGTTGGCGTACACCTCGCGGGCTGTGAGGATCAAACCAGTGCCGACGGCGCGTGCATCCCCGTTCAGTCGCATCCGGCGGCGGGTGGCAGGTTCGATAGCCAGCAATCCGACCGCCACAGGCGCGGCCTCGGTTCCGTCACTCAGGACGCACTGGAGCGGGTCGTCGGCGTCCGGAGACGCGGCAAGAATCACCGTGTGTTCGTCCACCGCCTCGGCAAAGCCCGGCGCTCCAAACAGCGCCGAAGCCCAGACACGCCCACTCACTTCGTCCCTCGCGCCGATGACGACAAACGGCTGCTGGCTCAGAAACTCCCGCGCGGCCTCGGGGATCTCGGCGTGGATTCCGTTCCCGACCCGCTCGGACATCGTGCGAACGCCCGCCTGTTCCTGCACTGCGACCTCACCCTCATGGTAGGTGGACATAGTGGTTTCCGGCTCCTTTCACGCCGCCGATGTCGGCAAACGCCCTTCCGATCACCACGCGGCGAAGGTGACTCTCCCGAATCCGGTAAGGACACATGAAATACGGCTCCGTCGTCGTATAAAGGGTGCAGTCAGACAGGTCTGTCGTGCCAGATGCGGCAACCGCCTCCCGCAGCGCATTGATTTCGGCGTGACCGGTCAGGTCGCCTATGCCTGCCGTAGTTTCCCGGCCCTCGGCGATTCCGGTATCGCTGCCTGTCCGCACGACCACCGCGCCAACGGCGGCGTTTCCCACCTGATGCGCGGGACCGGCTAGCTCAGCACAGCGCGCCATCCTCCGATCATCGGGGTCCAGGTCTACAGCACCGCGTAATGCCGCGGGCCGTCCACTCATCGGCCTCACCTCAGAAGAACCCGCAGGTTGGAGCGCCAGGCGTCGGTGCCGCAGACCCGCCCGCGCCGGAGGAAGCATAGATCTCCAGACGGGTGCCGTCCGGATCCTCGAAGAAAAT
>JACMJB010000022.1 GCA_014380815.1 Armatimonadota bacterium | reverse complement strand
GCCCCCGGGGCGCGGCGAAGGCGGCAAGCTCGCGGAAAAGCGATGCACTAACCGTATACGGCGCATGAGGCGAGATTCCGATCTGTACCCGGTCTTCGGCGTGGTGGCGCTCGATCTGATCGCGCATCTCCCCGATCCGCTTTTTCAGCACGGTAACAATGGTTTCCGGCGTCGGCTCACGCTCGATTCCAAAGACCTCCCGAAAGACGGTCCCTCGGAGGCCGGAGGTAAGGAGCGCGCTCAGCGATGCCCCGGCATCGGAAGCATCCGCGACCGTCGTGATACCACCCGCCAGCATCTCTCCCGCGCCAAGCGTTGCCGAACTGATCCAGTCCTCCAGAGAGAGGTGGACCCTGAGCGCGGTCAGCGTTCGCGTCCAGGAAAAGAACGGGATCTCCTCCAGCAGGCCGCGCAGAACCGTATACTCCAGATGCGCATGGGTGTTTACCAGCCCTGGCAGGATCGCCGCCATCCGGAAATCGGCGGTGGGTTCACGCCCGGACGCCTTGCCGACCCAGGCGATCTCCCCGTTCTCGATATGGACTTCGCCCTCCTCGATGGGAGGAAGGTCTATGGGCAGGACCCATTTTGCCCGGAGCCGGACCATGCCCTCCGTGTGCCGGAGGGTGTCGGCTAGGGACAAGGGCTGCCACCGCCCGTTCCCAGCGTCGCCTGCCACGCATCTTGATATTCCTCGTTGGCCAGCGATTTGACATGACCATCCGCGAACAGGCAGTCGTAGCGAAGTCCGCTTCGACCCAGGCGAAACGGGCTGCCGTGCCATGATCCGTTCCCATCAAACAGGTACATCAGGGCGGAGGGTCCCAGTTCACGCCCGGTTCGACTTCCCCTCGCGGTTACCGTGTCGACGTTGATCTGGCGGAAGGCAAACTCAGTCCGGTAGAGGTAGGAGGCCCCATATCGCTCGTACATTGTCGGGCGGGCAGGAAGTGGGCAGGGTCCGCCGCAGCTGTCATTATTGTCCAGCACCTCGAAGCCCGAATCGGCGGGGCAGTGCCACACCTCACGGTTCCGGATATACGTGGCCAGTGCGCCCTCGTCGCTGCCTGCACCGGGGACCGGGTGCAGATACGGCATCGTGCGGATAATGGGTTGGCAGGCGGCGGGCCAGATCTGTGGCAGGTTGGCATCCGAGGCGTCTTTCGCATACGGAAAGAAACCGTCGTAATCGGAGGCGTACATCTGGGTCGCCGTGCCGATCTGCCGCAGATTCGACAGGCAGGCCGCCTGGCGCGCCTTGCCCCGCGCGGCGGCGAAGACGGGAAAGAGGATCGCCGCGAGCAGCGCGATAATGCCGATCACGACGAGCAGTTCGATCAGGGTGAATCCGGAGGGGATCGGCGTGCAGGTGCGAGGAAGGCCGCGACGGAAAGCGGGGTCTTGCATGATGGTGCTTTCTAGACGCGGCGCGGGCCACGTTACACGTTAGCCGAGGATCGTCTCCGGCTCCTCATATGGCAGGCCGAACTCTTCGGAGAGCGCCCGAAGCGTCACCTTGCCCTCGGCGATATTCAGGCCGCGAAGCAGAGCGGCATCTTCCCGAAGCGACCGCTTCCACCCCTTTTTCGCGATTGCCAGCGCATAGGGAAGCGTCGCGTTCGTCAGCGCGAAGGACGAAGTGTAGGGCACCGCGCCCGGCATGTTCGCCACCCCATAGTGCAGAACGCCCTCCACAAAATAGGTGGGGTCTTTGTGCGTGGTCGGGTGCGTCGTCTCGATACAGCCGCCCTGATCCACTGCGACATCCACCACGACCGCACCCGGCTTCATCTGGGCGATCACCGAGCGCGGGACCAGCACCGGCGCCTTCGCGCCTTTAAGAAGGACGGCCCCGATCAGCAGGTCCGCCTCTTTGGCGGCTTCGCGGATCGCGGCGAGTGTCGAGTAGAGCGTGACGACATTGGCGGGCATCACATCATCGAGATAGCGTAGCCGGGGCAGGGAAACATCAAAGATCGTCACGCGCGCGCCCATGCCGGATGCGATCTTCGCCGCTTCCGTACCGACCGCGCCCCCCCCCAGGATCACGACGTTCGCCGGGGCGACGCCCGGCACGCCGCCCAGCAGGATTCCGCGCCCGCCCATCGCCTTTTCGAGATATTTCGCGCCCTCCTGGACCGCCATCCGCCCCGCGACTTCGCTCATGGGGGCCAGCAAGGGAAGGGCGCCGTCCTTCGTTTCGACGGTCTCGTAGGCAATGCAGATCGCGCCGCTCTCGATACAGGCGTGAGTCAGCGTTTTGGAGGCGGCAAAGTGGAAATAGGTAAAGAGGATCTGTCCGGGCCGGAGGTGGGGATACTCGCCTGGCAACGGCTCCTTCACCTTGACCACCATCTCTGCCCGTGCATACACCTCTTCGGGCGAGGTTACAATCTCAGCCCCGGCCTCGCGGTAGTCTTTATCCGCGATTCCGATCCCCGCGGCAGCCTGGGTCTCCACGAGCACCGGATGCCCGGCCCCTGCCAGTGCCTCGACACCAGAGGGGAGCAGACCGACGCGATTTTCATCCTCTTTGATCTCGCGGGGAACACCGATAAGCATGGTTACAATTTTACCACGGGGACGCGGCTTCCAGGAGGCGACTGTGACCCTTTCCTCTATGCATCAGCCACGTTCCATGTCATACTGTTGGCATCTTCATCGGAAAGGCAAGGACGGCAAACGATGGGTGGACTTATTTATCTTCTGGTTCTGGTGGGTTATCTCACTCTGGTGCTGGCGGCGGGCGCCCTGGCGGGGACGATCGGATGGTATGTCGGCGGGTTTCTCGGAATGGCGGTGGGCTGGATGCTCGGACCGATCCTGGGACCCATCCGGGACTGGGTATCGTTTCTGTTTGCCGCGACCGGCTTCTGCCTGGGCGCGGTGCTGGGCGGCGTATACACGCTCGCCGTCCTCAGCAAGCGTCGCGTCGCTCAGGACGCAGACAAACCTCTCGTCCCCGAGCCGGATCGGACGGAAGAGGCGCCTGCGTGACGCAGTACGGCGCCCGGGGCTGGCGTGATCCAGGAATCTAGTCCACCAGCTCCGGCTCGCGCTTGACGGCGGGCAGCGGGGTCGCCGGGTCGAAGTTGAGGTTTGGCGACAGCCACCGCTCCATTTCCACCTGATGGATGCCTTTGCGGGCGGCGTAATCGGCGATCTGATCGCGTTCCACTTTACCGACCGAGAAGTACTGCGCCTGCGGGTGCGCGAAGTACCAGCCCGAAACGCTCGATGCGGGACTCATTGCCAGGCTTTCCGTGAGCGTGATACCGATTGCCTGGGGCACCCCAAGCAGGTCGAACAAGACCGGCTTTTCCGTGTGGTCGGGGCACGCCGGATAGCCGGGCGCGGGACGGATTCCTCGGTAGCGCTCCCGAATCAGATCATCGCGCGTCAGGTTTTCCGCCGCGCCATACCCCCAGTCGCGGCGGGCGATCTCGTGGAGACGCTCGGCGAATGCCTCCGCCAGTCGGTCCGCGAGGGCGGAGGCCATGATGGCGTTGTAGTCGTCGTGGTCCGCCTTGAACTTCGCCACTAATTCCTCCAGGCCAACACCCGCAGTAACCGCGAAGCCGCCCAGGTAGTCGGTGATCCCGGTTGTCTTCGGCGCGATGAAGTCCGCCAGCGACTTGTTGAACTCTCCCTCGGACTTTTCCGACTGCTGACGCAGGAAGTGAAAGGTCGTCGGCGCCCCCCCGGAAACCTCGACATCGTCCCCAACGGCGTTTGCCGGGAAGAAGCCATAGATGCCGCGCGCAGTCAGCAGTTTCTCGTCCCGGATACGGGCGAGAAGCGCCTGGGCATCGGCGAACAAACGCGCTGCCTCTTCGCCGACAAGCGGGTCTGCAAAGATCGCCGGGTATTTGCCATGAAGCTCCCAGGTAATAAAGAACGGGGTCCAGTCAATATACCGGATCAGATCGTCCAGCGGGTAATCGTCGAGAACACGCACCCCGGTGAACGAGGGAACGGCAATATCGGCGGCGTCCCAGACAATGGGGGTGCGGTTTCGCTGGGCGTCGGTCAGGCTCAGCATCCGCTTCACGCGCTGCTTGCCCGCGTGAAGCTCGCGGGCGCTCTGCTGCTCCGCCTCGTTTTTCTCCAGGTAGGCTGCCCGGCTTTCGGGACTGGTGACCAGTTGATTGACAACGCCGACCGCGCGAGAGGCATCCAGCACATGCACCACCCCTCGCGGGTAGGACTGCGCGATCTTGACCGCGGTATGGACACGGCTGGTGGTCGCACCACCGATCAAGAGCGGCACAGTGAACTCCTGCCGGTGCATCTCACGCGCCACATGGATCATTTCGTCCAGAGAAGGTGTGATCAGGCCGGACAGGCCAATCACATCCACGTTTTCGCGCCGGGCGGTCTCCAGAATCTTATCGGCAGACACCATCACGCCCATGTCAATGACTTCGTAGTTGTTGCATCCCAGCACGACACCGACGATGTTCTTGCCGATGTCGTGGACATCGCCCTTGACGGTCGCCAACAGCACCTTGCCCTGCGCCTGATAGTTGCCGGTCGCGGCTTTCTCAGCCTCCATGTACGGCAGCAGGACCGCGACCGATTTCTTCATGACGCGGGCCGATTTGACGACCTGAGGCAGGAACATCTTGCCCGCGCCGAACAGATCGCCGACCACATTCATACCGTCCATCAGCGGCCCCTCGATGATGGAAAGCGGGCGGTCATACTTTTCCAGCGCTTCGCGGGTGTCCGCCTCGACATAGTCCGCGACGCCTCGGAGCAGGGCGTGCTGCAGCCGCTCCTCGACCGATCCGCTGCGCCACGCCTCTTCGGCTTTCGCGTCCTTCTTGGTAACCGTACCTTTTAGAGATTCGGCGAGTGTCAGTAGAAGTTCGGTCGCATCCGGGCGACGGTTGAGCAGCACGTCTTCGACAGGCGTCAGCAGGTCGGCGGGGATCTGCTCGTAGACCGCAAGCATACCGGCATTGACGATGCCCATGTCCATTCCGGCCTGAATGGCGTGGTACAGAAACGCCGAGTGCATCGCTTCGCGGACGATGTTGTTTCCCCGAAACGAGAACGAGATATTGGAGATGCCACCGGAAACCTTTGCCAGCGGAAGGTTCGCCTTGATCCAGCGGGTCGCCGCGATGAAGTCCGCGGCGTAGTTATTGTGCTCCTCGATACCCGTGGCGACCGTCAGCACATTGGGGTCGAAGATGATGTCTTCCGGGGGAAAGCCGACCACATCCACCAGCAGGCGGTACGCCCGCTCGCAGACCGCGATCTTGCGCTCGAATGAGTCTGCCTGCCCCTGCTCGTCAAAGGCCATGACAACCACGGCGGCTCCGTAGTGACGGACCAGGCGGGCCTGCTCCAGGAACTTTGCCTCGCCTTCTTTGAGCGAGATAGAGTTGACGATGCCTTTGCCGACACAGTGCTTGAGGCCGGTTTCGATGACCTCCCACTTGGAGGAGTCAATCATCAGCGGAACGCGGTTGATGCCGGGTTCGCCCTGAATCAGGTTGAGGAAGTGCGCCATTGAGGCCACCCCGTCCAGCATCCCCTCGTCGAAACAGATATCAATGATCTGCGCGCCGTTGTCTACCTGCTGCTGCGCGACCCGGAGCGCCTCCTCAAACTTTCCCTCTTTGATCAGCGCGGCGAACTTCGGCGAACCGGCGACGTTGGTTCGCTCCCCGACATTCACGAAGTTCGTTTCAGGGCGGACGTTGAACGGCTGAGTGCCGGACAGCCGGAGGTACGGCTCGATCGCTGGCGGGACCCGCGGCGCAAGCCCCCTCACCCCTTCCGCGATGCGGCGGATATGCTCTGGTGTCGTTCCACAGCACCCGCCGATGATATTGACCCAGCCGTTGTCAGCCCACTCACGCATCATCGGGGCCATGCTCTCCGCGGTTTCGGGAAAGCCGGTCGGCGAAAGCGGATCGGGCAAGCCCGCGTTGGGATACGCCACCACCGCGATTCCCGCGATCTGCGAAAGCTCCTCGACGAACGGGCGCATCTCTTTCGGACCGAGTGAACAGTTCAGACCGACAGCGGTCAGGGGAGCATGCCGGACACTGTTCCACATCGCCTCGAGGCTTTGACCGGAAAGGTTGCCGCCGGCAAGGTCGGTGATCGAAAGCGAGGCGATCAGCGGCACCCGCTGCCCGGAGTCAAACAATGTCTGCACGGCGACCAGCGCCGCCTTGAGGTTAAGCGTATCGAAGGTAGTCTCGATCAGCAGCAGATCCACGCCGCCCTCTATCAGCGCCCGAGCCTGCTCGTAGTAGGAGTCGCGAAGCTCGTCAAACGTCACATTCCGGTAGGCGGGCCGGTCCGCATCCACCACCACCGAAGCGGACCGGGTCATTGGCCCGATGGAGCCTGCCACCCAGCGCGGCCGGGACGGGTCAAGAGCCGTGAATTTATCCGCCGACCGGCGCGCGATCCGTGCCGCTTCCAGATTCATCTCGCGGACAAAGGCCTCGAGACCATAATCGCTCTGGGAGATCGAGGTTGCCGTGAAGGTGTTCGTCTCCACGATGTCCGCGCCCGCCTCGAGGTAGGCATCGTGGACCGCCTCTACCACATCTGGGCGCGTCAGGTTCAGCAGGTCCGGGTTGTTACGGACGTCTTTTGGATGGGACACGAACCGCTTGCCTCGGTAATCCGCCTCCGTCAATTTCCGGCTTTGAAGAAGCACGCCCATCGAGCCGTCAAGGACGAGGATACGCTCCTTGAGCGCTTCCTGAAAATCCGGTTTTTGCAACGTCACGCCACAGCCTCCCAGCGACAAGCAACGCCCGCAGAGCACGGCATCGTTGCCGGTATACGGGCGTCAGAACCTTCAAGTTAGGATACCACAGACCGCGGGCTGAGTTCCAAACCGGGCACGGGGCGAAGGGCTTAATCCGCTCGGTCGGTGGGTAGAGTACTTTTGCAGGGGTTCACCAGATCACAAGACAGGAGACAGTGCCATGAAGCTTTCTTTGTTGCGGGGGTGCAGGTACGCTGCGACGCTGGCTGCGGTATTCGGGAGCATAACGACTCCCGGCGTTCCAGCACAAGCGGTTCCGGCAGTTCCGGCG
The DNA here is from genome assembly GCA_014380815.1 of Armatimonadota bacterium. GTDB lineage: Bacteria > Armatimonadota > Armatimonadia > Armatimonadales > Armatimonadaceae > JACMJB01. Next base: position 1,092 of record JACMJB010000022.1, on the reverse strand, counting down.
CAAACAGCGGATGTCACACCGGGCGGAGTTATCGTTAGAGACGCGGATGGTTCCCGAGTCAGGGTCAGTGGGACCGGCGTCCGGGTGCAGGGCGGAGCATCCGGCGGGCTTTCTGTCAGCGGCAGCGGTCAGGTCCGCACCATCAACGCCAGCGGTAATTCGATCTCTCTGACGGGCAGCAGTAACCGGATCACGATACGCGGTTACTGTCCCCGTCTGAGCGTCAGTGGTAGCGGCAACACCGTGCGCGTAGAGCGAGCGGCGGTCATCGGGGTCAGCGGCAGCGGCAACCAGGTTTACTGGACCAGCGGCGCTCGACGGGGGAGCGAGCCGAGCATTACTCGATCGGGGAGCGGGAATCGCATTCAGCGCGCCGGCGGGACGGCTGCCCGTGCGGTTCCGGTCCGCCAGGAGGACATCCGCCCGAGAGGGCTGACCATCAGCGGTTCCGGGGTGACACAGACTATCGCCGCGAGCGGTAGGCCACTTCAGATCACCGGGTCCGGGGCCACAATCACCGTCACCGGAAGCTGTCCGCGGCTTTTGGTACAGGGCAGCGCGTGCGTCATCCGGCTGGCAGACTGTGGGCAGATCGAAGTTACCGGCAGCGGCAATGCGATCACTGCTGGTTCGGTCGCTTCTATCAAGCTGACAGGCAGCGACAACAACGTCACCTGGCGAAACAGCCCGAACTCGGATGGGAAGCCCCGCGTCAACACCGTCGGGAGCGCCAATAACGTCACCAGGTCCTGAAGGACAGCAGGCACGGCAGATCAAGGGCGACACCACGCGCCACAGAAATTCGCGGCTTGGTGGGCTGACAAAGAGCAACGAAAAAGGGCAAAAGTCAAAGCGATTCTCAGAGCATAGAACGGGGGCAGACCAACACCGGCAGCACTGGAGGCCTTAGCAGAAGCGGGAGTTCACCCGATGGAACTGCTAAGTCGCCACCAGAGCGGCGATTGGGGCAGCGTGGATGCCCATGACAGAAGGATGAATGACCGTGCAGCCAGGAACGGGGATGAGCGCATCCTGTCGGCCTACGTGCTGACAGACGGCACCAAGGTCTGGATAATCACCGAGGCCGACCGG
>JACMJB010000142.1 GCA_014380815.1 Armatimonadota bacterium | reverse complement strand
TGGTGGATCGGTTTGACGCAACTCTTGCGGCGTCGGAGCGGCAGGCCATCGGGGTCGCTGCCGGAGATATAGACGGCGATGGACGTGAGGAGATCTATGTCCTGAACACGGATACCTTCGGCGGCGCAAAGCGGTTCGGAGACCATCTCTTCGCGTTTCGTGAAGGGCAGTGGGCAGACCTGTTTACGACGAGTAAGAACCAGAGTGTCGTAAACCGGGTCGCGGGGCGTTCGGTCTGTGCGACGGACCGATTTGGAGCCGGACGATACGGATTTGTCATCGCCAATTATGGCGGGCCGATCCGACTCTACGAAACCAACGGCAGCGACGAACTTCAGGATTGCGCCCCCGATGCCGGAATCGCGTGGGTCACCGGGGGCCGTTCGCTGGTGTCCTTGCCGCTGGTATCCGCGCCGGGAACGATGGACATTTTCGCCGCGAACGAGAACGGCCCGAACTTCCTCTTCGTGAGCAACGGCGACGGGACCTATACGGATCGGGCGGAAGAACTCGGTGTCGCCGACCCGTATGAGAACGGGCGCGGTATTGCGGTTCTGGATGCCGACGCCAATGGACGATTCGATCTCTGTATCGGCAACTGGGAGGGCGAGCAGCGTTTGTACCTGCAGTCGCTGGTCGGGGGCTTTCTGGATACGGCGTCGTCCGATTTGGCCCGCCCGTTGACCGTTCGCACCGTGATCGCAGCCGACTTCGACAACGACGGCGTGGAGGAACTTTTCTTCAACGCCATCGGGCAGCCGAACCGGCTCTTTGTCTATCGCGACGGCGCATGGCAGCGCGCGCCGCTGGGGGATGCCGAAGAGGCACTGGAACTCGGCACCGGCGCGGCGGTCGCGGATATAGATGGGGATGGCCGCCTGGAACTGCTGATTGCCCACGGCGAATCGGGCGAGCAGCCCCTTTCTTTTTACAGACCCGTGGCGAACGAGAACGCGTATCTGCGGGTCCAGCCGCTGACCGCAAGCGGGGCACCGGCGCGGGGCGCGGTGGTGACTTTGCAGACCCGGTCACGCATCCAGCGGCGGGCAATCGACGCCGGAAGCGGCTATCTGTGTCAGATGGAACCGGTCGCGCACTTCGGTCTCGGCAGTGAGACTGCGGTAGAATCGGTCCACATCGTCTGGCCCGGCGGCGCGTCCACGACCATCGAACACCCCGCCGTCCGGCAAACGCTTCGTCTTTTCCCACCATCCGGTCCCTCCCTTATCGGAGAGTAGAGGGTAATACCATTCACCTTGAATAGAGCCTTTTGCGTGGCTCCGATCAGCGACACCTGTTTTTAGGCGAGCGATCGCAAATAAAACGGGCATGGGCCTCGGGATTGACCGCAGAAGCGTCCGGCAATCCCCCTCGACCACCTTCAAGGGTAAGGGTAAGGGTAAAGGGGTCTCTCGCACTTTCGATGATTTGGCTGATTTGACACATGTCAAGAAATGAGGTCGGTATGGTGGAGCATGGCACACGCTCTGCTCCCCAATCCCAAGGCCCTCGCGCTGGATAGCATTGCGGTTCAGGAAGGCGTTATGGGGTACGACAACGATTCGTTGATTACGTATCGAGCGTCTGACGGCGCGTGAGGCGTCAGCTCGCTTCATTTTGGGTTGTTCGGGACTGGCTGCTCGGGATAATCTGCCAGGTACTTTTCGGCGCGGGCCGCCGCAGACTTGTTCGATCCCGCCGCAAGCTTCGCCCAGACAGCACGCCCCTCGGCTTTCTTACCTGCCTGCAGCAGCGCGATTCCTAGATTGATCTGGACTTCGACGTCTGCGGGATCTACCTTCGCCGCTTGCAGGAGGACCGCAACCGCTAGCTCCGGCTCCTTCCGCAGCATGTGATAGTAGCCCAGCGAATAGAGGGCACGGACATGACGCGGGTCCAGGCGAACCGCTTCCTTGAAGGCGGCAAAGGCGCCCTCACCATCCTCCAGATTCTTGAGGATCAGGCCCAGCGTGTTGTGATAGCCGGCATAGTTCGGCTTGAGACGAATCGCTTCCCGTTCCGCCGCCAGAGCGGCAGGGTATTGTTCTTTCCCCAGCAGTGCGGACGCCAGCGTGTGGTGGGCATCCGGGTTCAAGGGATTAATCCGCAACGCTGCCTTACTGTGGGCGAACGCTTCGTCCTCCTTCTTTAGGAGATGATATGCCCATGCCATTTCGTGATGTGCGGTGTCATAGCGGGGGTTGACGCGCAGAGCTTCCCGGTAGAGCGCAATGGCTTCATCCACCTGCTTAGGCTGTTTGGTCTCGCGCAGCGCGTTGCCCAGATTGACGTAAGCCATATCGAAGCGCTCATTGAGACTGATGGCTTTGCGGAAGGCAGCAATAGCGGCATCGGGCTGGTTGGAATTGCGCAGGACGATCCCCAGATTGTTGTAGGCTTTGTCATACCCGGGGTTGATGCGGATCGCCTCGCGGTAAGCGGCAATCGCTTCGGGGAGCTGCCCTTTGCCGAAGAGCGCCTTTCCCAAAACGTTGTGCGCCTTATCGAAGTTGGGGTCGAGGCGGATCGCTTCGCGCAGGACGGGTATGGCTTCCTCATGGCGCCCGGAGTCTGTCAGAGCCAGTCCCAGGTTCTTTTGCGATTCGGCAAAGTGAGGAGCGAGTCGCACGGCTTCCCGGCAGGTGGGGATGGCCTGCTCCGGTTGGTGCTGCGCGATCAGGGCGTAGCAGGCATCACTTGCCGCCCGAGCGGCTGGGGGAACGGCGAGAGGAACCGCAGGGCGAATTTGCTGTGTTTGCCCGGCGGCCAGAGATCTCGAGAGCAATGCAAGGAAGACGAACGTGAAGGAGAAGAAAGTGGCGGTCGTTGACCTGACGACGGCGACGGATCTGGCAGAGCGAGTGAAGAAAACACGCAAATGACGCATCGGTGATCTGTCCGTTTCGGTAGTTGATAAGAACTAATGAGGCGGCCTCAGAGAGCCAGGGAAATAGGAAAACGTTTGCACGATACACGACTTCCTTCTCGGCGTCAAGCGACCGGTTTATTCTGTGCAGCGATCCGTCAGGTCCCTCAAACGTGAAGAAACATTAAAGTCTCATCGACGTTATCATCCTACGAGAATTGCCGAAATTGCAACTTGATTGGTTGCAATGTTGACGTACCCCCGATCCTTGTTACAGCCCTGTTCCCGCTGCGGCATCGCTCTCGAACAAGCGAGCGTCTCGTTTGTAGCGGTCGAGCATGGCGCGGCTTTTGTGTCCGGTCTGCGCCATGATCTTGTGGTCGGGGATGCCGCGCCGCCCTGGTGACCATTCCCTTCCGCAGGCTGTAGGCGGGAATGGTTTTGAGTGGAGTTTCGTTTCTTTTGCCCGTTGCTAGAGTCTCGGAGCGGTTTTCCTGTCAGAGGCGGTCTGATTCGGGCCACCTCCATAAATAACGGTTTTCGGCGACATCAATATTCCTCGGGAAGCAAAGAGGTTTTGCAGATCGGTCTTCATGCCATTGTCTGGGAGATGGCTGCGGTCCACAAGGAGATCGGCGAGCGACCGGGAGGCTCTTTCGCCCTGATGACCGGTGATATGAGCAGCCTTTAGAGATAGTTAGAGATAGTTCAGGACGAAACGTTGGCTCGCTCCGGCATGCGCTGATTAG
>JACMJB010000141.1 GCA_014380815.1 Armatimonadota bacterium | reverse complement strand
CCGTCGGGACCACCGCGACGCAGCGACAGACGGATCTCACCGCGTGGATGGGGCAGAGTGACATCGAGTCGGGACATCGGTCCCATCTGCGGCGTGATCTGCACAGCGGCGAACCCCGGCGCGGCGGGTCGGATTCCTGCAATCGTGGCAAAGGCATGGAATAGGGGATGCGTCCCCCACGCATGGCAGTCCGAGCGCGCCGGGTCCGGCCCCTCCGGCAGCGTCCGGAACCCCTGCGCTTCCAGTCCGAACCAAAGGCCGAGCCGGTCAAACAGGGCGTCGACGCGCCCCAGAACGCGGAAGGTCTCGAAGAGGTAATGGGTAAACGAGATAGTGGCGCGGGTCAAAGAGGCATCGTTCAGCAGCGCCTCGCCGATGCGGGAACGCTTTTCCGGGGGCAGCAGACCGCCAAGGACCGCGAAGCACTGCGCATGTTCGGAAAAGCTCGTGTGCCCCAGGTCGTCCGCGAACAGGCCGCGCTCCTCACACCAGAAGGCGTCCGTAATCCGTTCGGTGATCTCACGCGCGCGACGCTGGTATAATTGCGCCAACTCCGGTTCGCCGTGCGCGGCTTCGAGGTTTGCACACTGCATCAGTGTCCAGGCCAGATGCCCGTTTAAGACCGCGCTGACGCCCCGGTCACCGCCGGGCGGAATGCCGTCACGCCATCCCGGTACCCAGTCCACGAAGTTCCAGCCCGGCGGCGCGGAAAGAATACCGTCGTCGTTTCGGAGCCGCTCGAGGGCGTCGAGAACGCTTCGGACTCCCGGCAGGAGGGAGCGCACAAAGGTCGGGTCATCGCGCCACAGGGCGAACTGCCCCACCATCTGCACCCAATAGAGGGAGTAGGGGGCGATAGTGAGCCGATCCCGCGCGGGCCAGCGGGCGCACGTCAGTCCCGATGCATCCCGGGACGCATCCAGCAGACTCAGCCAGCGCCGGGCGGGCCGGTCGTCGTGCGTCAGAGTGAACGTAGTCAGAATGTTCTGTACGCCATCGCCCGCCCACATCATCTGCTCATAAAACGGACCGTCGATGTAGGCGTCATGGCACGACGCCTGCAGGGTCCGCACCGCCAGGGGAAACAGGGGGGCAAGGCGCGCGTCATCGCTCTCAAAAACGCTCTCCTGCTCCAGCGGATAGCGTGTTTCCCACAGGGCCAGACGGTGGAGGGTCAGCGGTTCGTCTTCACTTTTGACGCGCAGTTCGAGAAACCGTCCCGCGCGCCACAAAAGGGTCTCAAAAATTCGGTTAGGGCCACCGTCGGGCAAAAACGTATCGCCGATACCGATAAAATACTTGCCGTCGATCCGGTTGCGATTGCCTTTGGTTCTGGCATCCGGAGTGTCGAACAGCGACTCCGCCCAGTGGACGCGTACCCGTCCACCGCGCCCGCCCGTCACCTTCAGCGCGACATGGGCTGTCAGATAGGTTTCCAGGTCGATCAAGACGCGCCGTTCCGCGTGCGGTGGAAGGGTCACGGAGTCGTCGCCCTGCCAGAACGTCTGCCATTGTGAAACTTCGCCGAAGAGTGAATCGTCGACAGGGATCGGCGCGTTATCAAAGGTCGCGTCAGAGATAAAGCGCACCTGCCCGCCTGTCCACTCACGGTAGAGAAGTGCGGGAAGCGTTGCGGAGCGCAGGCGGTGAACGGAGGCCCCGATACGTGTCCGCTGCTCGGCATCCGATCCGGCATGAAGTATTGTCACCGGCTCCCAGCCATCGCCGTCGCCGTGCTCGAATCTCCACCCAAAACGGCTGCCGTCGATAGTTGTGTTATAGCCGATGCTGAAGAAATCGTGGTCAAAAGGCCGCGTGAACGTATAACCCTCCAGCCGTTTCACCTCCCACGCCGCGATGCCGGTGGCAAGCCGCTCCCGGAGCGCGTCCGCGTCCGGCGACAGCAGAAAGCCCGGCGCGACACTCATCAGGGCGCGGGGCGCGGCCTGTCCCAATGCCCAGACCCGTGCCGTCAGAGTGTGATCGCCGGGGGCGAGGGGCAGATCGTAGGTATCGAAGAACCAGTTCGCCGGGTCGCCGCGCTCCGGCCCGCTCCCGATCCGGCTGCCGTCCAGAAACAGCTCATAGCGCTCATCAGCGGTCACATGGACACGCACCGCAGCGGGGCTGTCGACCCGAAATCGGCAGCGGTAGGCGGCGACAAGCGGCGTCTTCCCATCCGGGCAGCCTACCCACCAGGCGGGCCAGGTGCCGCGTGTCAGCCAGGAGCGGCTCTCGTCGAGCGAACGGTACGGCGGCGTCTCCAGAAGAATCTTTGTTGGTTGAAGCATCGTTGAAAAAACAAGGAGAAATGTCCCGGGCAGACGGTCCGGGACATTTCTCGTATCTCCGTCAAGGAACGCGGAAGGTGATCGTCCGGCTGTTGTTGGACCCGTCGCTCTCCGTAATACGGGGAATCTCCAGGCCGTTGTCCTGCCGTTTTACCCGGTTTGCCTTTACCGTGACCGTGTGATCGCCGGAGGGGGCTGTCCATCGCGCGACAAGATCTACATAGGCGCCAGGCGCGAGCGGGGTATTAAAGGCTTCGTTGACGGCGACCGGTTTGAGCTGTTCGTTTTCCAGCACGATCAGTCCAAGAACGGTGCCGGGCGGGGTCCAGGCATCTCCCGTGTTCGTGATCCGCACCGTGAACGTCGTCACGGGTGCGCCGCCGCCCGTCGGGACTGCGGTGACGGCGGTCGCATTGGTCACCTCAAGGTCCGGCAGGCCATTCCCGGCGACAACGGACTGAGTAGACGATGCTGCGCTTTCGCCCGCGCCGTTGAAGGCGCGGACCACGTATCCGTAGCTGCCGCCCGCCGTCACGGTCGGGTCTGTGTAGGGAGAGCCGGTCGCCGCAAGTATCGGAACAAAGGGAGCGCCGTTATCGCTCCGGTAGATACGATAACCGGTAGCGCCGGGGACCGGTGTCCACCTTAGGTGCACCTCGCCATCGCCCGGATAGGCGCCGAACGCGGCGGGGGCGGCGGGGACGGCTGCCGGGGCTGTCTGGACCAGCTGAACATCGTCGAAGTACACGACATCGCCGGGAACCCCGGTGGCCCTCGTATACAAGCTGATGACCATCGATGTCGTGGAGGGCCGAATGGTCACCGACAGCTTCCGCCACTGATTCGCAGCGCCCACCGGTGGCTCTGCCACCGCCTCCGCCACCGCATCGCCATCAAGCGGGTCGAAGCCCTCGGCACGCAGAAGACCCTGCTGACTGCCGGTCCACCGTGTCCACGCGGAGAGCGTGTAGGTCGCACCGGGAGTCAGGTGCTGTGCGACCTGCCGCAGAAACATCCGATTCTCCACATTCGGGTTTGTCGAGGTAAGACTGTTGGCACCTACCCGGAAGAGGGCCGAATACGCGCCGCTTTTGGCGTTCGGATCGGCAAAGTGCGGCTCGATCCAGGTCGATTCAGCGGGGGGCAGAGCATCCGCCGACGAGTGATACACGACCCACGGGCCGCGCTTGATGTCTGTCGCGGACTCGAAGCCGCCGTTGTTGAACGGAGAAACCCGCAGATGGTCCTGTATTTCGGAGTAGGTCGGCTGAAGCAGCGCACGCGTATTCGGGTCTACGCAAAGCCCCCAGTTGACATCCCCGCTTTGCGCGGCTCCGCTCCAGTCGAAGAGAATGGAGTGGGAGTAGCCGTAGCGTTTTAGCTGAAGGTAGTTCAGGTTCAGCCAGTCCGCCGACCACTGCCGTGGAATGGCTCCGGCAGGAGCGGCCCCGGCATTGACTCCGTTTTCCGAGCACGACAGGGGCTTGAACAGCGGGGCATTTCCTTCGCTCATCCAGATCCAGGGAGCGGCGATATTCTGGGTCGTGAAGTATCGCTCGTCGATTTGGTCGTTGTACATGTGCAGACCGATGTAGTCGCAGTAGTTGGCGATGCCTCCCTGTAGCATCTCATGCAGATACTCTACCTTCGAGCGGCTTACCGGGGGACACTCGATCTGGATGCGCGGGTCTACCTGCTTGGCGACCTGGTAGGCAATGCGGGTGAACTGAACGGCGTGATCCCAGCGATAGAACTGGGTCAGATTATTCTGGTCCTTGTCCGGCTCGTTATCGACGATGTAGTAAAATATCTTTCCCTTGTTCCTGGTCATGACATCCTGGCAGTAGGTGCGCCACGCCGCGTACCAGGCGGGAAAATTCGAGTTGTTGCCCAGCGTCTTTGGGGTCTGTCCAGTCTCTACGGCGAGTGCGCCCTCCACACGCGGAGAGATCACGGGACAGGGTGTCAGGCCCACCGCAAGCGCTCTGTCGAAAAGCGGCTGATCGATTTCATACTTTCGGGTCGCGCCGGGGCGGTATGACCCAAGGCCCAGATTGCGGACCGTGATGAACTCGTCGGGGGAGTGCGCCCCCGACGGGACGCGAATGTTCATGCCCAGAAAGTTCGGGTCGCCGCGCGGGCCGAAGCGAAACCAGGAGATCTGCTGGGTGGCATTGCGGCTGCCTGTCGAGCCGGTGAACCCGACATAAGCGGTAGGTGCGCCGAGCAGAGTCGCCAGGGAGTCCGGCAGGTTAAACGTGGTCGTAAAGCTCCGGCCCGTCGTCTGGTCCGTCAGTGTCTCCGTCACCAGTGTCGGGTTCACGGACGCATCGTACTGGAGGCGCACCAGGATCGGGTTGCCGCTGTCCAGATTGACCCCGGTCGCGGTATTGGTGTTTGTCGGTGTGCTCAGGGTCCCGTTGACTCCCACCCCCACAGTGCTGCCGCCGTTGATGTTGAACTGAAACGAGACACTCGGCGTAATTGCCGGGGAGGCGATGGCAAGGTAGCCGCCGGTTCCGCCCCGCGCGGTCAGGCTCTGGTTTTGAAGAGTCAGCGTAAAGCCGTTGGCATCGCCGCCGGTCGTGCTGCGAGCGGTCACCTGGTAAAAGAAGGACGTGTCGAACTGCGCGACACCCTGTTTGGTGCGAAACCAGAGCGTCTTCGCCTGCGCCGTAGTCTGTGCGGCGGTGATCGTGAGTGTGTCATTGGAGATACCGGGGCCGCCGTTCGCCACATATGCACCCGGGGCGAATCCACTGATCTGCGCCTGCGCGGCAGAAAAGTTAGCGATAATTGCAATAAAAACGTTGATCGGAACGGCTGCCGTCATGGCAGCCCGGCGAAGGCCAGGGTGAAAGGAGGTCATTGTCATCTTTCCTTTTCTGTTTGTCGGTAGTTAATGGGGGATATGGCAGGCAGGCTCTCCCATACCGTAGGTGTTTTGCGTCCCGTATTGCGACAGGGGCTGAAAGCCCCCGTCTGTGCGGCCTGCGGCCATTGGCCCTTCGGGCCGAACCGGAAAGGTCCTATTTTGTGGCATCCGCGCCCGGAGGGCGCATGGCCTTTCACGCTCGCGTGAAAAGAGGCCGTACAGACGGGGGCTTTCAGCCCCTGTTAACTAGTTGTCCCTGTCCGAGCTGGTCCAGTTCGCCAGGCGGACCTGACCCGGCGCGG